>JAENWQ010000267.1 GCA_016649855.1 Actinomycetota bacterium
ATCAAGCATCTCGAGCACGCGGGCGGACTGACGCGCGTCGGTGCCTTCCTCCATCGCTACTACCTCGACGAGATGCCGCAGTTGATCAACATCGTGCTCGGCGACATGACGCTCGTGGGCACGCGACCGTGGCCGCTCGAACTCTACGAACAGGAGATGGCGACCGGCGTTACCCGAAAGCGCGACATGCCCGCGGGATTGCTCGGGCCGGTGCAGGCGCACAAGGGTGACGAGAACTCACCGCTCGGTCAACAGCTCGACGTCGATTACTTCGAGGCCTACCGCACGTGGCCGTGGCCCCGGCTCTTATGGCTCGATCTGAAGATAGTGATGCGCTGCCTCAAGGTCATGTTCGAGGGCAAAGGCCTCTGAGCTTCAATCGCTACCCCCAGAGGGGCCGGGCCCAGTCGACGGTCCTCTCGAGCCCCTCGGATAGGGACACCTTGGGCTCCCAGCCGAGGATCGAACGAGCTCTGGTGATATCCGGGCACCGCAGCTCCGGGTCGTCCTCCGGACGCGGCTGGAACACGATCTCGGAGTCCGAGCGCGCGAGGTCCCGGATCATCTCGGCGAGCGCAAGAACGGAGACCTCTTCGGGATTGCCGATGTTGACCGGCGCCGCGTCGCCCGAGTTGAGCAACCGCCAGATCCCCTCGATGAGATCGTCCACGTAGCAGAGGGACCGCGTTTGGCCCCCGTCGCCGTGCACGGTGAGTGGTTCACCGCTCAAGGCCTGGGAGATGAAGTTCGGAACCGCGCGACCGTCGCGACGGCGCATGCGAGGACCGAAGGTGTTGAAGATCCGCACGATCCGTACCGGGATGTCGTGGGTCCGGTGGTAGGCGGTGGTCAGAGCTTCGGCGTAGCGCTTGGCTTCGTCGTACACGCTGCGCGGGCCGATCGGATTGACGTTGCCCCAGTAGGACTCGGGCTGCGGATGAACCTTGGGGTCGCCGTAGACCTCGGAGGTCGAGGCCAGGAGGACCCCCGCGCCCTTGGCCCGGGCGAGGCCCAGCACGCACCACGTTCCGATCGCACCCACCTTCAACGTCTCTAACGGGTGCTCGATGTAGTCGACCGGTGAGGCCGGAGACGCGAAGTGGAAGATCCAGTCGACCTCGCCGTCAACGGACAGGAACTCGGTGACGTCGCACCGCTCGAAGGTGAAGTGTTCATCGGTTAGCAGTTCCGTGACGTTGGCTTCGGTCCCGGTGAGCAGGGAATCGAGGCACAGCACGTCACATCCTTCGGCGAGCAGTCTCCGGCACAGGTGGGATCCGAGGAATCCGCTTCCGCCGGTGATGACCGCTCTCATCGGGGCGTTGGTTCGGGCTCGAGGCCCCGGCGCCCGGTGGGGAGGTAGGTGAACCCGTGTGCCGCGACGGTCTCTTCATCGAGGAAGTTACGTCCGTCCACCAGGATCGGAGTAGCCATCGCACGGTGGACCCGGGCGAGGTCCATCGTCTTGAACTCGTCCCAGGCGGTACAGATCACCGCGCAGTCGGCTCCCGTTAGTGCTTCGTAGAGGTTGGGAACCACTTCCAGGCCCTCTACTTCGTCCGCGGGCCCAGGTCCGGCGGCAGGGTCGTAGCCGTAAACGTTCGCTCCCGCCGCGATCAGTTTGCGCGCCAGCGCAAGGGAAGGTGACAAGCGCGTATCGCTGGTCCCGGGCTTGAAGGCCAGTCCCAGAAGGACGATCCGCTTGTCTTCGAGGTTCCACAGCGCAGCTTCGATCTTGTCGTAGGTCGCCTGGAGTGCCTCGTCGTTGATGCGCGCTATCTCGCCCAACAGGGGGAAGTCGTAGCCGAGCTGCGCGGAGAGCCGCTCGAAGGCGGCCAGATCCTTCGGGAAGCAGTAGCCGCCGTATCCGATTCCGGCGTCGAGGAACGCGGGCCCGATCCGAGGATCGGATCCCATGATCTCGGCGACGTCCGTCACGTCGGCCCCAGACAATTCGCAGATGCGCGCCAGCGCGTTGACGTACGAGATCTTCATGGCCAGGAACGCATTGCACGCGTGCTTGGCGAGTTCGGCAGTGCGTAGATCGGTTTCTAGCCAGCGAGACCCCGAGTCGATCAGGGGACGGTACAGATCCCTCATCACGTCGAGGGCCTCTGGTGAGTCGGCGCCCACCAGTATCCGGCCGGGCTCAAGCGAGTCCGCCACCGCGCTGCCCTCTCTTAGGAACTCCGGGTTGGAGACCATGAGGAACTCCGCACCCTTCCCGTGCCGAGCCAGGGTCTGGGCGACCCGCTCCGCAGTACCGGCCGGAACTGTGCTCTTCTCGGCGACGATGAGGCGGCCCTCGGCGGCCTCGGCGACCGCCCG
>JAENWQ010000231.1 GCA_016649855.1 Actinomycetota bacterium
AGCCGAAGACCTCCGGGATCGTGTGTCCGGTCGTTCCGGCGCCGGTTGGTGCCGGCTTGGTTATCGCGGGGGGCAACTGGAACCTGCTCGAGAACAACACCGTGTGGGACAACTGGCGTGCCGGTTTCATGCTCTTCACCGTTCCCGCCGCGATCCGCGAGGAGTACGACCCCGCGAAGGCCTACGACACCTCGCACTTCAACAAGTACTTCGGCAACTTCATGAGCCTCACGCCGGAGGGTGAGCCCGACCTCAACCGCTACGACTTCTGGTGGGACGATCAGGGCGAGGGCAACTGCTGGCAGGAGAACTTAGCCCCGGAGGGCGGCGTGACCTCGAACACGCTCTACCCGCTCGGCCTCCCCGACTGCGACAGCGGCGGTTCGCTCCCGCTACCGATCAACCCGGCCAAGAGCGCGCTGATCGCGTCGTGTGCGACCTACGACCGCAACGACGAGGTCCTGAGAGACCCTCCGGGCTGCGACTTCTTCGACACCCCCGAAGAGCCGTAAGCGCCCTCCGCTCCTATCTCGGCCTCGAACTCCTCGAGAACATCTGGGAGAAGAGTCAACTAGCCGAAGAAGAGGCCCTAGACCTCGCCTACGACGAAATCCACGCGGCTCGCAGCTAGATGCTGCGCATCGTCATCGATCCGGGTGTGTTGATCGCAGCCGTACTTTCATCGCGAGGAAGTCCTGCTCGGCTGCTCGGAGAATGGATCGACGGTGGCTTTGAGCTCATTTCCAGCCCCTTGCTCCTGAAGGAACTCGAAACCGTTCTGGTGCGAAGGAAGTTCCGCCCCTATCTCTCAGAGGAGCAGGTGTTTGAGTACCTGATTCTCTTGAGGAAGCTCTCAATCGTGATCAAGGACCCCGAGGAACGCATCTTCGCCACTCCCGACTCGAACGACGACTACTTGGTCGCACTCGCTCAGAAGGCGAATGCCGATTTCTTGGTCTCCGGAGATAGCCACCTGACGGGACTAGCCGATGTCCATCCTCCGGTCATCACACCTAAGGATCTCGCCACCCGCCTGGGGGTCTGACCCCTCTTGTTCGAAGTGCCGTACCGTGCGCGGCATCCTCGATGAACGAGTCTCACCGATGCGCCGCGCAGCGAACGCACAGGACCGCCCACGGCAGACCCTCCAACCGTTCCGGAGGGATAGAGGCACCACAGTTGTCGCACGTCCCGTAGCTATCTTCATCGAGCTTGACCAGTGCTCGTTCCACGTTCGTCAGGAGAGCCTGCATCTGATCGTGAACCTTGACCTGCACGAGGCGGTCCACCGCGAAGCTCGTGCCCTCCCCCACCCGCTTGCCGAAGGAGATCCCGCTGGTGTCCTCGGGCGGTGCCGTCATCCGCGCCATGTCGGCTTCGAGGTGGGCTCGCTTGTCCTCGAGCGCGGACCTGGTCCGTCGCTCGACATCCGGATCGATGTCAGGCATCCCTTCCGACCCTCCCTCATCTAGCCGGCCGCACCCCCATCGCTGAGTCTCTAATCGCATCTCGCCGGAACCCCGATAGGGTTGGCAAATAGCTATTTCGGACTACCAAGTTAGGGGTCCCTCCAGACGATATATGTCTGACATGGAAGGTGCCCGGTCGGTGCTTCACCCGCGACCACTTCGGCGCGCCGTAGAGCCGTCTTGTTCGGCGGTTCCCTGATGCCCAAAACCAGCGATTGGGGAACCCAGCAGCTGTCTGAGTTCCTCGCCTCCATCGCCGCCTTCGAGGACGAACGCTCCGCCCTCGTCGGTGCAACCGACCGGGCCGTCCAAGCCCTGGGCGCCGAGGCCGGAGCGATCGTCCGGGACTCTCGAACCCTCGCCGTCGTCGGGCTCCCCGTAGATGATTCCAGGACGAGCGCGATCCTCACCGCCTTCCGCGACCGCCGAGGTACCGTGGCGCTCGACCGCCTCGGCGACTGTGCACTCGTTTACGCCGATCTTGAAGACGGCACGGGCTCGCACCTGCTCCTCGCGCGGTCGGGGTCGGTCGACTTCGACCGCCAGGAACGCGTGCTCGTCATCAACATGGGGCGCGTACTCGGTCTGGTTCTGAGGATGCTCCGTACCCTGGAAGCCGAGCGGGACGCGGCCGCCCATCTGCGCGAACGACAACTCTTGCTCGAGCGCCTCTTGAAGATCCAGCGATCGATCTCGCACCGCGCCCCGCTGCAGGAGGTATTCGACACGATCACCGAAGGGATCAGGGTCCTGACCGGCGACGAGGTGTCCGGCTTGAAGCTGCTCGACCTCGATGATCCGGGATTCGTTTCGGTCGTGTCGTCGAGCGGTCTGACCCCCCAGATGGACGAGCAGGTCCGCCGCTCTCCGCTCGGGACGGGCGCAGCCGGCCGAGCCGTCCTCGAGGGCCGCCTGGTCATCATCGAGAACTACTCCGCGGCGGACAACACCATCGGGGAGCTCGCGGAGGAAGGGATGCAGAGCGCGATGGGGGCGCCTGTGTACCGGGACGGAGAGATCGCGGGAAGCCTCGTTACCGCGACGTACCGCTCAGGTCGCGTCTACACCGAGAGCGAGAAGGAGATCCTCCTCGCGATCGCGGAGTTCGCCAGCATCGCGCTGACCGACGCCAAGACCGTCGACGCGATGCGAGAGGCCCAGCAAGCGAAGGACATGTTCCTGGCGATGGTGTCCCACGAGCTCAAGACGCCCCTGACGGTGATGATGGGCGCCCTCCATACGGTCGAAGCCCGGGCCGGTTCTCTGGATGAAGGGGTGCGCGATGAGCTCCTGCGGAGCGCGCTCGTCCGGGGTCGCGACCTCCAGCGGCTCATCGACATGCTCCTCAAAGGAGCCCGCGCCGAACTGGCGGGAGCGCGTCGCCAGGTCGAGCTACCGGACCTCATCACCTCGGCGATCAGAGGCTTCGAGGCTGTCCGTCCGATCCAGACCACGCTGCTGCCCTCCATCGAGCTGTTCGTGGACGACGCCGCCGTAGTACAGATCCTCGGGGTCTTACTCGAGAACGCCATCGCGCACAGCCCGGCAGGGTCGCAGATCACCGTCAAGACCTCGATCCGCGGGACCGAAGTCGGTATCACGGTCAGCAACGAAGGACACCTGCCCGAAGGCCTCGATCCAGAGGAGCTCTTCGAGCCGTTCCAACGAGGAGCCGCAGCGACCTCATCCGGCGTCGGACTCGGTCTTTACATCGCCCGTCAGCTCGCCGAGGTCCTGGGTGGAAGCATCAAGGTCGAACAGGGTGACGATGAGATCGGTTTCATCCTCCGGTTCCCGACCGGAACGACCGAGGGGGATCAGCCGACGATCAACGTCTCTTCGTTGAGCGGGTAGTCAACCCTGATGACTTCGCAGTCGCGCGCGAACACCCATTCACTGAACGCGACGTGCGCGGGTTGGGAGTAGTACGCATCGAGCGCCTCTTGGCTCTCGAAGTCCGTCAGCAGCAGATACGCGTAGCCACCGTTTCTCCCGCTCGTGTCCTTTCCGAAACGGAGGCCCGTGAACCCCGGGATCGTCTCGGGCCACTTCCTGACCTGATCGACCATCTCC
>JAENWQ010000139.1 GCA_016649855.1 Actinomycetota bacterium
GAGCCTCGACAGGCGCGCCAGCACGGGCGCATCCGGATCGCCGATCGGTCGCCCGGGGACGAGGTCGCCCATGAGCAGCACCCCGAGCTGGCGCTGACGTTGAGGGCGAGCTGCACATGCGACATAAGGGACTCCAAAGGGCGGGAGACGAGTTCGATGTACGTCTCGGTACTGCCAGTGTGCCGGACCTCTTGGACATTCGTCAAGAAGGTGGCATCATCGTCATCATGCCGAAGACCCTTCCGGAGCTCGACGTGACACGCCCCATCTGCTGCCGCCCGCTCGGGGCCGAGGCGATGGACCAGGACACAGCCCTGGAGGTTGCCCTGCGGCTGAAGGCCCTCGCCGACCCCGTTCGAGTGCGCTTGCTGTCGATGCTGCTGACCGCCCCTGACGGCGAGGCGTGCAACTGCGATCTGGCGCCGGCCGTCGGCCTGTCGGACGCCACCGTCAGCCATCACCTGAAGTCTCTGCGCGAGGCAGGTCTCGTCGTCGGAGAGCGGCGCGGGATGTGGGTGTACTACCGACCCGTGCGCGAGGCGCTGACAGCGTTGCGCGGCGTGCTCGACCCCACCTGCTGAGTCTCCTTTGGAGTCAGGAGTGCTTACGCAGGTATTCGAGGTACAGAGGGCGTAAGGCCTCGGCGAGATCCCCCTCATCGGATTCCATGACGTCGTTGATGAGCGACGACAGCGATATGACGTCGGTCTCGGCCGCGTCGACGTGCCCGGCCGCAGCCTGCGCCGCCGGGATGTTCTTGATCAGCCGCCACAGGAAGCCGATGTCCACGTGCTCGATCGCGCGCCGGATCGCACGGTCGTGCAGCTCCTTGGGGGAGAGGGTCTCGAGTTCGCTTTGGTCCACGCCAGTCCTTTCCTAGAGTCCCGCACGGCGCCGGAGAGGCGCCGGCTCTTCCAGCAAGATCGTTCGGCCTCCGAGACTCGACATAGCCTCCAGATGGAGAGCCTAATTGCCGGGGGCCGGTAGGTCACGACCTAAGATGAAGTCGTGAAATCCCTCTCTCCGCTGTTGATCGTCGGCGCGCTCCTCCTCTTGCTCATCCCGATGGCGGGATCGACCAAGGAGGGGACCAGGACAGTCGGCTCCATCGTGCTCGTGCTCGCCCTCATCTTGGGGATGAGCCTCGTCTTCGCGCTGATAATCAAGCTGCGTTAGCCGGCACCGTAGATCAACGGCTCGGTCACCTTACGAGCGCGTCGCGTCACCCTCAGGTAGGCATCCTCCAGTTCCTGGCGCGGCTGATGCCGGTAGCCCATCGCGATCCCCAGGGCCTCCGATTCCTCGGGCTTGGTCGGAAGCGAGTCGACCGGGCGACCGATCAAGAGGAACAGCCGGTTGCGCATCCGGGTCAGGAACTCGTACGCCCCGGTGAGGCGATCGGCTTCGTCGGGAGTCAGCAGCTCTAGTTCCCTCGCGACCGCCAGCGCCGGCACGGTGCCGGTCACGGCGAGCTCGGGATGAGCATGACCGTGACCGAGCTGCAAGATCTGCACGGCGAACTCGACGTCCGAGGTCCCTCCCGGCCCCAGCTTGAAATGGAGCCGGGGATCGACCCCTCTCGGGATCCGCTCACGTTCCATCCGTGCCTTCAGGTGCCTGATCTCCGCTAGACCAGCATCCGACAACCGCTCCGGGAACGCGAATCGACGTGTGTCCGAGATGAACCTCAGGCCAAGCTCGGGATCCCCCGCGGCGAAGCGCGCCTTGACGAGCGCCTGATGCTCCCAAGGCCTGGCCCACCGCGCGTAGTACTCGAGGTACGAATCGATCGATCGCACCAGAGGACCGGCCTTGCCTTCGGGCCGGAGACCGGGATCCACCTGGAACGTGATCCCTTCGGGGGTGACCGAACCGAGCGAAGTGATGAGGTCCGCGGCCACCTTCTCAGCTTCCTCGGTGCCGGCATCGTGCACGAGGACGACATCGACGTCGGAGGCGTAGTTGAGCTCCCGGCCCCCGAGCTTGCCCATCCCGATCACCGCGAACGGGATCTCCACCTTCTCGAGTGCAGCTTCGAGACACGCATCGGCCAGGTCCGCCAGCCCGGCACCGACGGTGCCGGTGTCGGAGACCCCAGCGAGGTCGCTGAGAACGATGCGGAGCAACTCCCGTCGCTTGAACCGCCGGAGTCCGTCGAGCCGGTCCACCGGCTCCCTCCACTTCAGCGACGCGGCGCCCTCGCGCACCAATCGCTCACGATCTTTCGGAGCAGGTGGGCCGTCCGGATCGGCGATGGTCAAGAGCTCCTCCGGGACCTGGAGCAGCATGTCCCCGAGGATCCTTCCGCTCCCCAAGACCCTGGCGAGGAACGCCAGGCCCGGGGGATTGTCCCGGAAGGCCGCCGCGGCATCGAGCCGCTCTCCAAGGCCCTCGCTGATGCGCAGGAACGAGAACAAACCCTCGTCGGGTTGAGGAGAATCCGACAGGAACCGGAGGATCGCAGGGGTCAGAACCCTGAAGAGGCGCGAGCGTCTCGACGTCCCGGCAACCAAGTCCGACAGGGTGCGCGCCGCTCTTTCGGCATCCCTGAATCCGAGGATCCGAAGTCGTTCCCGCAACGCCTCGGTCGATAGGCGATGAGCCCCGACCTCGGCGAGGGACTCGATCATCGGGCGATAGAAGAGCTTCTCGAATCTCCGGCGAACGTCTACCAGGATCGCTTTGTGCGCGCCCTCGAAGCGCTCGGTCGCCGAGGCCGACGGTGAATCCTTGAAGCCCATGATCCGCGCCAGCCTCGCCCGCCCCTGCTCGTCGCCCGGCAAGCGATGAACCTGCCGCTCCTGCCACAGCTGGAGCCGGTGCTCGACGGTCCGCAACCACCTGTACGCAACCCCGAGACCGGCGCCGTCGTCCTCGGCTATGTAGCCGCCGGTAACCAGGGCGCCGAGAGCGTCGAGGGTTGCAGGGGCCCGGACCGACGGGTCAGTCCCGCCATGAACGAGCTGAAGCAACTGGACCGAGAACTCGATATCGCGGATCCCGCCGGGTCCCAGCTTCACGTCGTCGGCACTGCTTCCTCCGCGCGCGCTGCGGGCGGCGTGAGTCTCGACCTTCTCCTTCATCGCTCTGATGGCCCCGACGCGTTCGGAAGAGACGTCCTCCGGATAGACGAAAGGTCTGGTCCTTGCGACCAGCGCCTCGCCCGTGGCCGATGATCCCGCCGCGTGCCGGGCTTTGATCAGCGCCTGGTACTCCCATTCCTTGGCCCACCGGCTGTAGTACTCGAGGTACGCATCGAGCGACCTGACGAGCGCGCCGGACCTGCCTTCCGGTCGGAGGTCGGCATCGACGCGGTACGCCTGTCCCTCGGGTGCGAACTCGGTCAGCAGAGACATCACCGCGGTGGCGGCTCGCAAGTGATCGGAAGAATCACCCGCAGCAACGAACATCACGTCGATGTCCGAGCTGTAGTTGAGCTCCAACGCGCCCAGCTTGCCCATCGCCACGATCGCCAGATCGTCGGGAGCATCTGCAGCCTCCAATGCGACTTCCAAGCACGCGTCGGCCAGGAACGACAGGCACCGAGCAGCATCCTCGAGGGGCAGGTCACCGGACAGATCGAAAGCGGCGATCTGAAGCAGTCGTCTCCGTCTCTCGGCGCGTAATCCGGCGGGACCCTGCCCGGCGTACGCATCACGTACCAGAGACAGGTAGACCGAGCGCTCTATGGGGGGACCCTTTTCTCTCAAGAGCGCTTCGGCGGCAACGTCTCTGTCGAGTACGCCGGCGAGCGACGAGCTCGTCCTTCGGATAAGGGACGAAAGGTCCGATCCTTCATGCTCAGACGCCATCACAGCAGCAGGATAGAGCCAACGTTCCCGTCCCGGAGCTGAGCGATAGGCCCGGTCGCACGGTCGTTCTTGTGGACCGTCCACAACGAATGGGCCTCGTTCTTCGCCTCTGACGGGTGGCGGACCTGCCGAACTGTCTATAACGTGCGCCGGTGGCGCTCAACGGCAGCGCATCCATAAAACAGGGAGGTGGGAATGATCGGTGGCCATACGAGGTATTCCATCCGGACGACGGTCGTGGCTGTTACAGCTGCGACCTTGGCACTTGTACTACTGATCGCTCCGTCGGCGAGCGCAGCAACAAGAAAGGTAGTGCGCGAACGACGTGGTCATCTGGAGCAGCGCGCCAAGGGTGAACGAGGCGACCCTTACCGCACCGGAGGTACTAGCCCCAGCGGCTTCGATTGCTCCGGTTTCACCATGTGGGTCTTCAAGAAGTTCGGCGTCCCGCTACCGCACCAGTCCGAGAGCCAGTTCAATCTTGGGAAAGAGAAGAACTTCCGTCGCGTGTGGAAGCGCAAGAGCCTGAAGCGGGGCGATCTCGTATTCCACAAGACGACATCAGCGAAGATCGGACACGTAGGCATGTACATCGGCCGCGGGAAGTTCATTTCCTCGACGTCCTCGAGTGGAGTCCGGGTCGACTCCCTGTACGACTCCTACTGGGGACCGCGTTGGGTCGGAGGCACGAGGCTTCCGTACACGACTGCCACGAGCAGACGCTAGGGCTACAGGATCGGTAGGTAGCGTTCCACCTCGTAGGGAGACACGTACGACTTGTACTGATCCCATTCGGCGCGCTTGTTGCGCAGGAGATACTCGAACGTCTGCTCGCCGAGCGTCTCCGCAACGAGGTCGGATGACTCCATCTCCTTCAGGGCGTCGAAAAGATCATCGGGAAGATGCGTGATGCTGCGAGCCCTTCGCTCCTGCTCACTCATCTCGTAGATGTTGTCGGTCGCCTCGGGCGGCAACTCGTAGCCTTCGTCGATCCCCTTGAGGCCCGCGGCGAGGATCACCGCGAACGCGAGGTACGGATTGCACGCGGGATCCGGCGACCTGATCTCGATACGCGTCGAGCGCTCCTTGCGCGGCTTGTACATCGGAACCCGGATCAGCGCCGAGCGATTGTGTCTCCCCCAACACACGTAGGTCGGAGCTTCCTGCACGGGATAGCCGACCTGCGAGGTTAGACGCTTGTAGGAGTTGACCCACTGGTTGGTGATGAGCGTGATCTCGCGCGCGTGATGGAGTAGGCCGCCGATGAAGGAGCGCGCCACCTTGGAGAGGTGGTACTCGTCCGATGAATCGTGGAACGCGTTCTGATCGCCCTCGAACAGCGACATATGCGTGTGCATACCGCTCCCGGGGAGTTCGGTCTTCGGCTTTGGCATGAACGTCGCGTACATGCCGCGTCGCGCGGCCATCTCTTTCACGAGAAGCCGGAAGGTCATCACCGAGTCCGCCATCGTGAGGGCATCCTGGTGACGAAGATCGATCTCGTGCTGCGACGGCGCGACCTCGTGGTGAGAGAACTCGACCGGGATACCCATCTTCTCGAGCACGCTGATCGTGTCGCGACGGAGTTCCTGGGTGCCGTCGGTCGGGGTGAGATCGAAATAACCACCGGCGTCGATCGGCGTCGGGTCGCCCGGCTCCTTGAAGAGGAAGAACTCCATCTCCGGGTGAACGTAGAAGGTGAACCCGCGCTCTGCGGCCTTCTCGAGGTTCCGGCGCAGGACGTACCGGGGGTCGCCCCAGAATGGCTGGCCATCGGGTGTGTAGATGTCGCAGAACATCCGTGCCACGCCGCCGTCGGGATGATCCCCCTCGGGACCTCGAGGCGGTCGCCCCGGCATGCCTTCGTCCGGCGAGAGGCCGGACCCCCGGGGCGTTATCTGGAAGGTGGCGGCGTCGGGGCGGGCGAGCATGTCGGATTCCTGGACCCTGGCGAAGCCCTCGATAGCGGACCCGTCGAACCCGATCCCCTCCTCGAACGCCTGCTCGAGCTCCTCGGAGGTCACTGCGAACGACTTCAGGAAACCGAGAACGTCGGTGAACCACAGCCAGACGAGGCGGATACCCCGCTCTTCGACGGTCCTGAGCACGTAATCCTGTTGTCTCTCCATGCCCAGAGCCTAGCGGGTCGGTGTTTCACGGGCGTTTCGTCGGATGGGCTCCGGGGCCCCTTCCACTACTCTCTAGTGGTGGTGAGGATCGCGATGGCTCAGATGAACCCGGTTGTGGGAGACATCGATGGCAACGTCGAACGTCTCCTCGACCTGATCGGCCGCGCCGGAGCTGCCGGGGCCCAGGTCATCGCGTTCCCCGAACTCGCCATCACGGGTTACCCCCCGGAGGATCTCGTGATGAAGCGCTCCTTCGTCGAAGCCAACGTTCAGGCCCTGGAAAAGGTGGCAGCCGCCTCGGGTGACATCCTGGTCGTGGTCGGGTTCGTCGACGGGCACGACGACCACCTCTACAACGCGGCCGGTATCTGTTTCGGCGGAGATGTAACGGCTGTCTACCGCAAACACCTGTTGCCCAACTACGGGGTGTTCGACGAGAAGCGGTACTTCACGGCGGGACGCGGGCACACGCTGATCGATACCCCCTTCGGGGTGCTCGGCGTCTGCGTCTGCGAAGACTCGTGGTTCGACCCGGGGCCGGTCATCACGCAGGGAGACGCGGGTGCGCAGATCGTCATCAACATCAACGCGTCACCGTTCCACAAGGACAGGCTCGAGGAACGTACCGCCATGCTGGGTCAGCGGGCCAAACGCGCCCGGGCGTCGATCGTCTACGTGAACGCGGTCGGGGGCCAGGATGAACTCGTCTTCGACGGGGGCTCCCTGGTCGTCGATCCGAGCGGCGTCGTGGTCGCTCGACTGCCCCAATTCGAAGAACGGCTCGAGGTCATCGATGTCCCGCTCGGTGAAGCTCGAGAGACGAGACATCCCTCGGTCAAACGAGTATCGGTCACCCTCCGCGATCCATCCGGATCCGCCTACTCATCGGTGGCGGCCGTACTGCCCGACGCAGAAGAGATCTACCGCGCCCTCCAGTTGGGAGTTCGCGACTACATCCGCAAGAATGGCTTCACCAAGGTCACCCTGGGACTTTCGGGAGGGATCGACTCCGCGGTAACCGCAGTGATCGCATCCGACGCGCTGGGACCGGAGAACGTGCTCGCGGTATCGATGCCGTCCGGGTTCTCGACATCGCACTCGAAGTCCGACGCGAAGGTACTCGCGCAGAACCTCGGCATCGAACTCATCACGATCCCGATAGCGGGTGCGTACGAGAGCTACCTCGAGATGCTCGAAGGTGCGTTCGGTCCGGTAGAGATGGGCCTCGCCGAGGAAAACCTCCAGGCGC
>JAENWQ010000081.1 GCA_016649855.1 Actinomycetota bacterium
CGCGTCTGCCAGATGTAGTTCGTGGTGATCGGCGAGCACTCGGCGACGTTCGAGCCAGCCACCCAGATCACCTCGGTGCCGACCATGTCCGACCACGGGTTCGTCGTGCCGCTGCTGCTGGGGGCGCTTCCGGGTGATCCTGTCGTGGCCTGCGCACTCGCCGAGTGGACCGGAGCTTCCACGCGACCGGGCGGGCGGGGCGACCCGTCCGCCGCCCTCGATTCGGCGGCGCGACTCGCGGCTGCGATTCTGTCGGTGGCGGGGGACCTCCGGGTGCTGGTCGTCTGCAGTGCTCATGGGCCGGCGGGATTGTCTCCGCGGGCGCCGCTGACCGAGCGTCCCGAGAGCAGGGTGCTCGAACGCCGCATCCTCGACGCGTTGAGCAGCGACCCCGGAGGTCTCGCCGGTATCGGTGTCGACGAGTGGGCTGCCGGTGGCGCCTGCGGCGCGGGTCCGCTGGCCGTGTTCGGCCGGCTCTTCGCCGGCCGGTCTGCCGAGGTGGTCGCCTACGAGGCGCCGGTGGGGGTCGGCTACCTCGTGGCGCGCACCACGTGAGCGAGGCACTCCGGGTCGCCGCGATCGTCGGCCCGACCGCCGCCGGCAAGACCGCGCTGTCGCTCGAGCTGGCGGAGCGCACGGGCGCCGAGATCGTCTCGCTGGACTCCATGCAGGCGTATCGTGGGATGGACATCGGGACCGCTAAGCCCGGGCCGGAGGAGCTCGGCCGCGTTCTGCATCACATGATCGATGTGAGCGATCCTGCTACGGAGGTAACGGTCGCCGAGTTCAGGAACCTCGCGCGCTCGAGCATCGACGACATCGCCTCCCGGGGGCGACTTCCGCTCTTGGTCGGAGGCTCGGGACTCTATTTCCGCGCGGTTGTCGACGATCTGCGTTTCCCGCCACGTTCGGCCGACCTGAGGAGGCGTCTAGAGACCGAAGCCGATGATCTTGGAGCCGGCGCCCTGCACGACAGGCTCGCGGGCGTCGATCCTGTGGCGGCGTCCCGCATCGAACCGGGGAACATTCGCAGAACTATCCGCGCCCTCGAGGCGATCGAGCTGACGGGCGCCCTGTTCTCGGAGTTCGACTCCTCGTGGGAGTCGTACCAGAGCCTCTACGACCTCCGCGTCGTGGGCCTGCGGCGGGACCGCCCGGAGCTCTACCGGCGGATCTCCGAGCGGGCCGAGGAGATGCTCGCGGCCGGTTTGCGCGCGGAAGCCGAGGCGCTGGCGGATCGAGGGCTGTCACGCACCGCCCGTCAGGCCCTCGGATACCGCCAGGTCCTCGAGATGCCCGGGGCGCCGGAGGACGAGGTCTTGGCGGCGATCGTACGAGCGACCAAACGCTTCGCGCGCCGGCAGGAGGCGTGGTTCCGGGCCGACCCGAGGGTGCTGTGGCTCGATGCGTCGGGTCCCGAGCTGCTCTCGGCCGCAGAGGGGCACCTCAGGGGTTGAGCCCGGCTCCTATTTGCCCGCCTCCGGCTTGGGCCGGAACGTGACGTTCCCGAAATCATCTGTCTGTTCCACCACGAAGGTGAGTTCCCCGCGTTCGCTGGTCGCGAGACATTCGAACTTCTTCCCCTTACCTACCTCGACATCGTCGGGACAGGTGACCCTGATGTCGATCCCCCCTAGTTGTTCGAGGGACTGGGCTATCTGCTCTTCGATCGCGCCAATGTTGAGACTGGCCCGCTCGGCCGCGACGCTGCCTTCGGAGTCCGTCTGCGTCACGACGACATCGAAGGTCTCCTCGGGACCGGTGGCGGTGCAGGTGAAGGACTCGCCTTCTTCGAGTGGCACCTCACCCGGGCAGTCGACAGTGATGTTGGTGCCCAGTTTCGCCGACAGGGTTTCGCCTAGTTGGGCGGCGACGTCTTCGGTATCGAGAACCTCGGTTCCCCCACAAGATGATGCGAGGAGCGCGACCGATAGAAGGGCGACAAGCCGGCGCCCCTTCCCTGAATCCGACCGCACCGATCCTCCTCGTGGTTGTGACACCTGCGTGCGGGACACCTTAAGCGGGGCCCGGGAAAACTCCGTCCGCGAGGTACCTTAGAGGGTATGAGATTCTCCAAATACCAGGGGATCGGCAACGACTTCGTGATGATCGCCGACCCTCAGGACGCCATGGAACTTAGTCCCGAACTGGTCCGCCGTCTGTGCGACCGTCGCTTCGGCATCGGCGGTGATGGGGTGATCCGCGTGGTCCCCGGAGAGAGTGGTTCCGACCTCGTCATGGACTACGTCAATTCCGACGGTTCGACCGGCGAGATGTGCGGGAACGGGATCCGCTGTCTCGCGATCTTCGCGCGCGACGAGGGCCTCACCGCCCTGGACGAGATCAAGGTGGGGACCGGTGCCGGGATCAAGATCGTGACGATCTTGGAAGACGGGCTCGTGCGCGTCGACATGGGGCCGCCCGCGTTCAGCCCACAGGACGTGCCCGTGCAGTGGAGTGGCTCGGACGCGCTGCACGCGAAGGTCGAGTTGGACGATTCGGTCATCGAGGCCGCCTGTCTGTCGATGGGGAACCCCCATGCGGTGATCTTCGTGGATGACCCCGAGGAGGTTCCGCTTACTGAACTTGGCCCGGCGATCGAGAAGCACCCGATGTTCCCCAACGGAGCCAACGCCGAGTTCGCCACCGTCGAGGGACCCGACCGGGTCCGCATGCGGGTGTGGGAGCGAGGCGCGGGGGAGACCCTGGCGTGTGGAACCGGTGCGTGCGCGGTCGGGGTCGCCTCGCATCTTCTGAGAGATACGTCACCTTCCGTCACCGTGTCCCTTCCCGGCGGCGAGTTGCTGGTCGAGTGGGATGGTAGCCCCGGGGACGGGACGTCCGTGTTCATGACGGGTCCCGCGCTCAAGTCCTTCGAAGGAGAGATCGAGCTTTGAGAACCGCCAAGCGGATCGACCGTCTACCTCCGTATCTGTTCGCCGAGATGGACCGCAAGATCAAGGCCGCGCAGGACAAGGGAGTGGACGTGATCTCGTTCGGGATCGGAGATCCGGATCTACCGACCCCTCCGCACGTCGTGGATGCCCTGTGTTCCGCGGCCGCGGATCCGAGCACGCACCGTTATCCGTCGTACACGGGGATGCCGGAGTTCCGCAGAGCGATCGCCAACTGGTACCGAACGAGGTTCGGTGTCGATCTCGATCCTGACACCCAGATCCAGCCGCTGGTCGGCACCAAGGAAGGCATCTTCCATCTCCCGGTGGCGTTCGTGGACCCGGGAGACGTCGCCCTCATCCCCGATCCGGGGTATCCGGTGTACGAGACCGGGACGCTGCTCGCCGGTGGCGAGCCGGTGGCGATGCCGCTCCTGAGCGAGAATGACTTCAAGCCCGATCTAGGCGCGATCCCCGCCGATGTCGTCAGGCGCGCGAGGGTGATGTGGCTCAATTACCCCTCGAACCCGACCGCGGCGTGCGTGGACGAGGCGTTCTTCGCCGACGCGGTTCGTTACTGCAATGAGCACGACATCCTTCTCTGTCACGACGCTGCCTACAGCGAGATCACGTTCGACGACTACGTCGCGCCGAGCGCGCTTCAGGTCGACGGCGCGATGGACTGTGCGGTGGAGTTCGGTTCCCTTTCGAAGACGTACAACATGACCGGCTGGCGGATCGGATGGGTGGCCGGTGCGACCCGTGCGATCGAGGCGATCAAGCGCCTCAAGACGAACATCGACTCGGGCATCTTCGACGCCGTCCAGCGCGCCGGGATCGCCGCCCTCGAGGGCCCGCAGGACCATCTCGTGGCAACGATCGAGCGCTACCGTCACCGCCGGGATCTGTTGTGCGACGCGCTGAAGTCCATGGACGTCGTCGTTGAACCGCCCCGCGGCTCGATCTACGTATGGACGCCAGTTCCGGAGCGGCACACTTCGGAATCGTTCGCTACGGCGCTCCTCGAGAAGGCCGGCGTCGTCGCTATCCCGGGGACCGGATACGGCCCGTCAGGAGAGGGCTTCGTTCGCTTCTCTTTGACGGTCCCCGATGAGCGTCTCGAAGAAGGCGTCGAACGCTTGAGGACGGTCTTCGCTGACTCGTAACGACGTGGATGGGATGCAGGAGGAGCGCGAGAGGGCCATCCTGGTCGGTGCCGTTATCGGTAGTTCCGGGCTCGGTGACGCCGAATTCTCGCTCGACGAGCTCGAGGCGCTGGCGGACACCGCCGGAGCCGACACCGTCGACCGGATGGTTCAGCGGATCGAGCGTCCTCACCCGGCCACCTATCTCGGCAAGGGCAAAGCGCACGAGGTCGTTGAGGCAGCAGCGACGCTCGAGGCCGACATGGTGATCTTCGACGACGAGCTCACGCCGGCCCAGGGACGGAACCTCGAAGAGATCGCCGGGGTGAACCCGCTCGCCGACAAGCAGTTGAAGATCATCGACCGCACCGGATTGATCCTCGACATCTTCGCCCAACACGCCCGCTCCGCAGAGGGGAAGCTTCAGGTCGAGCTCGCGCAGCTCAACTACCGTCTCCCGCGACTCCGCGGGTGGGGTGATGTGTTGTCCCGCCTTGGCGCCGGGATCGGCACGAGGGGACCGGGTGAGACCGCCCTTGAAGCCGAGCGGCGTTCGATCCTCAGACGCATCGAGCGCGTCAAGAAGGACCTGCTCGGCCTCGAGCGCACGCGTCGTATCAAGAGGCGGCAGCGCGAGCGGACGGGCATACCCGTGATCGCTCTGGTGGGATACACGAACTCCGGAAAGTCCACTCTCCTGAAGCACCTGACCGACGCGGGGGTCCTGATACAGGATCAGCTGTTCTCGACGCTCGATCCGACCACCCGGAAGCTGAGCCTGCCGCACGACCGCACCGTGCTGCTGACCGACACGGTCGGTTTCGTCCAGAAGCTTCCTCACCAACTCGTCGAGGCCTTCCGATCGACGCTCGAGGAGGTGAAGGAGGCGAGCGTGCTCCTCCACATGGTCGATGCGAGCCGCGACGTCGAGCGGCAGATCGCTGCGGTCGAGCAGGTTCTCACGGAGATCGGTGCCCTGGACAGGCCGGCGATCATCGCGCTCAACAAATCGGACCTTCTGTCCGATGAGGAGATGGAGATGCTGCAGGCCCGGCACAGGGACGCCGTTCTCATCTCCGCCTACCGTGGCGACGGGATGGAGCGGTTGCTCGAACGTTTGGATGCCGAGTTGTCGCGTCTCAAGGTTGAAGTCACGCTGGACATCCCGTTCGATCGGGGCGATCTCGTTGCGAGGATCCACGATGAGGGTGAAGTACTCAAGGAGTCCTATAGTGAGCGCGGCACGCACCTCGTTGCGCGCGTACGACGTGAGTCCCTCGCCGACCTCGGAGACTTCATGGCGGCGCCTGCGGAGTGATGGCTCGCTCGCGCGAGCTGGTGTACAGGCGCATCGCAAGGGGCCCGCATGAGAATAAAGACGGTAGCCATCAAGATCTCCGTCGTTATCGCTACGCTCGCGGCCGTCCTCGTTCCCGCTCTCGCTGCCCCCGCACGAACCATCAGCGTCCCCCGCACCCTGACGGCCAAGGTCGCGACCGGCGCCGATCGCTCGGTCACCTTCAGATTCCTGCCCACGCACGTCGCGTTCTCGTGGACGGGGACGGAAGGCACCGGCGTGGAGTTCTCGGTCGATGGTCGCAGATGGACCGTAGCCACCGAGTCTCACGATCTCGAGGAGGGATCGAGGCACCACAGCGGGATCTTCTCCGTAGCGCGTCCGCAGGGCCTCCGCTGGCGCCCGCTCGGTGCCGGCGTTTCCCGGGTCACCATCGACTATCTGAATACCGAGGACGGCCCTCGCGAAACGCGCGTCGTCCCGGCGACGGCCGCTGCGGCGGCGGGAACGCCCGATATCGTGGCGCGGTCCGAGTGGCTGGCGGACGAAAGCCTGAAAAGGACCAGCGGGAGCTGCAAACGGGACTTCAGCCCCCTCCAGCAACTCTTCGTGCACCACACGGCCGGCTCCAACTACGACTCTGACCCCGCCGCGACGATGCGGGCGATCTACGCCTACCACGTGAAATCCCGCGGCTACTGCGACATCGCCTATAACTTCGTCATCGGCTGGGACGGACGCATCTACGAGGGTAGGTGGGCACGGAGCTACGGTCCTTGGGAAGTGCCGTCCTCAGAGAACACCTCGGGAGAAGCGGTCGTCGCCGCCCACACCCTCAACTTCAATACGGGGAGCGTGGGGATCGCTCTCATGGGTAACTTCGTCGACGTCTCACCACCGACGGCGATGAAGGATGCCCTTGTTGGACTCCTTGCTTGGGAGGTCGACCGCCACGATCTCGACCCCGTGGCCAAGCATCGGTACATCAACCCCAATGGCGGAACGAGGAAATGGCTCCCCGTGATAGCCGGACACCGCGACGCCGGCCAGACCGAGTGCCCGGGAGGGAAGCTCTACAAGCGGCTACCGAATCTTCGTGAACGTGTAGCGGCGATGGCGGCGCCCGGTAAGGACGTACCGAACGTGGACCTGAGCGCGCTCACACACACGATCGTCAAGGGGGAGACGACTGTGCTCACCGCTTCGTTGACGGCCTCCGCGGGAGATGCGCTCGTGTCCCAGCCGGTGACCGTGTGGGTGAAACGCGGCGGGAGATGGGCCATCAAGGCGACCGGGACGACCGATGGGTACGGGCAGATCTATGTCGAGGTGGCCCCGAAGAGGAACGTCAAGTTCCGTGCGGTTTACGAGGGCTCGGACCTGAGTTGGGGAGCGCAGAGTTCGAACCTGAAGATGACGGTGACCGAACCCGAGGCCTGACCGCGGGCCTCGACTAGATGTTCACCGAGCTCATGTCCGGGTAACGGTCGCCCACCGCAACTCCCGGAGGGGCTGCCTCGTCCAGTCGCTCGAGCTCCTCATCGGTGAACTCGATGTCGAGCGCGGCGGCGTTCGTCTCCAGGTGCTTCACGCGCTTCGTCCCCGGGATCGGGATGACGTCCTCACCCCGGGACAGAACCCACGCCAGCGCGACCTGGGAGACCCCGACACCCTTCTCCCGGGCGATCTCTTCGACCTTCTCGACCAGCGCGAGGTTCCGCCCGAGGTTCCCATCCTTGAAGCGGGGAGGTCGCGTCGCCAGTCGGCGGTGTCGAGGAAGGTCACTCCCAGTTCGAGGGCCCGGTCGATGGTCTCGTGGGCCGCGGCCTCATCGGGGGTTCCGTAGAAGGCCGACATCCCCATGCACCCGAGTCCGAGCCGGGAGACGGACGCGCGAACCGATCAGAGGGTTCTGAAGACCGCGACGACCTTTCCGAGGATCTCGGTTCCGGGAGGAGCTTCGTAGGGTTCGAGGCGTTCGTTGGCCGGTTCCAGGATGATCGCGGACCCCCGATGCCGGATCGTCTTGATCGTGGCCTCGGGCGCCTCGTCATATTCGCTGGGGACCATCGCGGCCACGATCTCGCCCGAGTGAGCGGTGGGTTGCTGGCGGATGATCACGTAATCGCCGTCGTAGATCCCCGCGTCGATCATCGAGTCTCCGTGGACCTCGAGCATGAACACGGTGCCGTCCCCGACGAGGTCGGCCGGCATCGGATAGATCTCCTCAACCTGTTCCTCGGCCATGATCGGGGTACCGGCGGCGATCCGGCCGAGCAGGGGAACGCTGCGGGTAGCGGCGCGCTCGCGCGCCAGGTCGGTATCGGCGTCATAGAGGAGCTCCATGGCCCGGGGCTTGGTGGGGTCGATCCGCAGATACCCCTTCTTCACCAGCGCCTGCAGATGGCTGTGGACCGTGGACGGCGACGCGAGGCCCATCGCCTGGCCGATCTCGCGCACCGAGGGCGGGTAGCCGTGGTGGGCAACGGCCTCGGCGATGAACTGGAGCGCCTGGCGCTGTCGATCCGTCAGTCCTTCGACCATCGTCTTCCCTCCATTTGATAGAACGTCTGTCTGATCTGGTTCTTTCGCGGCCCGGGTAGCGAACCTGTGTTCGTATCAGGGTAGCGAATCCCGAGCCCTTAATCAAGAACGTGTGTTCGACTCTCTGAGGGGCCTACGGCGAGCGAGCAGAAGAGCCGAGCGGCGAGCGAGCAGAAGAAAGGAGAGGCGGCGTGACGTTCAACTCGATCCCGTTCGCCGTGTTCCTCGCCGTGGTGCTCGGCTTGTACTGGGCGATGAGCCACCGGTGGCAGAACCGCCTGCTGCTGGTGGCGTCGTACTTCTTCTACGGGACCTGGGACTACCGGTTCCTGACGCTCATCTTCATCACGACCGCGATCGACTTCTGGGCGGGGCGCGAGTTGATGGCTACCGACGACGAGACCCGTCGGAAACGCCTCCTGTTCGTTTCGATGACCGCGAACATCGGCATGCTCGCCGTCTTCAAGTATTTCGGTTTCTTCGTCGACTCCGCGATCGAGTTCCTCAATTGGTTCGGTTTGGAACCGAACCCGCCTCTCCTCGAGATCCTCCTGCCGATCGGGATCAGCTTCTACACGTTCCAATCGATGAGCTACACGATCGACGTGTACCGGCGCCGGATGGAAGCGTCCAAGGACTTCTTCAACTTCGCCACGTTCGTCGCCTACTTCCCCCACCTCGTCGCGGGACCGATCCAGGTGGCGAAGTGGCTCCTTCCGCAGATCGAGAACCCGCGTACCAAGCCCGATCGGGAGAAGATCCGCTCTGCTCTGTTCCTCATCCTTCTCGGATTGTTCAAGAAGGTCGCGATCGGCGACGCCGTAGCGAGCATCGCCGACAAGGCGTTCGCCTCGAGCGGCACGGCCGGCTCCGCGACGCTCGCGCTCGGCGCGGTGGCGTTCGCGCTGCAGATCTACGGGGACTTCGCGGGGTACTCGGATATAGCCCGCGGGACCTCGAGGTTGTTCGGTATCGAGCTCACCCGGAACTTCGAGCAGCCCTATCTGTCGCGGAGCATCACGGAGTTCTGGCGGACGTGGCACATCTCGCTCTCGACGTGGCTCCACGACTATCTCTACATCCCGTTGGGCGGGAACAAGAGCGGCCCGTCCAGGACCTACCGCAACCTGATGATGACGATGCTGCTCGGGGGCCTGTGGCACGGAGCGTCGTGGACCTTCGTCGTGTGGGGTGGGCTGCACGGGCTGTTCCTCTCTATCCACCGCGCTGCAGGGGGGTACGTGCCGCGCGGTCAGCTGCCTGCTTTGCGTGCCCGGGACATCCCGAGGATCGTCGGGACCTTTTCGCTCGTCTGCCTGCTGTGGGTCTTCTTCCGCTCGATGACGTTGACGGGAGCGCTCGACTACCTCGGCGGCCTGTTCTCGCTCAGGAGCGGACCGGTCGACCCCAACGACGTCCTGCTCCTGGGCATCTCGATCCTCTTCGTGGTGGCACTCGATATCGCGCAGCGGGTCTCGGGCGAGCACGCGGTGGTGATCCACTGGCCCGCCGTGGCCCGGGGGGCGTCGTACGCCATCCTCCTGGCCTGGATCGTCATGTGGTCGGGCGGCGAAGCGAAACCCTTCATTTACTTCCAATTCTGACGGTTCCAAGCTTCCTCTAGCGGACAGGTGTTCGCCATTCGTGGTTGCAGTCGAACGTCTGTTCGGGTAACCTATCGAACAGACGTTCGGAGCGATTCCTGTCACACCCGCTCCCTAGGCTCTTTCTAGGCAACAGGGTCGACACGGGTTAACCCACGGAGGTGAGTCATGGCGGTCAGATACGAGGATGTCAGGGTGGCCACGGCGAGCCGTCGCCGGGTCGCACGACGCCGGCTGAGCACCGCGGCGATTCTCCTGACTGTCGTGGTCGTGATCCTGATGGGCGGGGGATCGTCGATCGCATCGAAGCCCGGCGCCCCCGATTCGGTCGTGCTCCAGCAGGGCGACACGCTGTGGGGGGTAGCGACCCGGTTCGCCCCCACGGGCATCGACAAGCGGGCCTACGTGGACGCGCTCTACGAGCTCAACGACATCGACGGAGCGCCCGCCGCGGGGCAGAAGATCGAGCTTCCGGGCCCCCACCGGGGCTAGCGGCCCGTCCGGTCCCCTTGCTCGCGAAATCAAGCGCGGAAAGTTCGCTCATAGACTTGACCCCTTCCGCACACGGGCGTAATTTCACTTCTGTGATTCACCAC
>JAENWQ010000177.1 GCA_016649855.1 Actinomycetota bacterium
ACGTCGTAGACATCGCTGCAGATAACGAGTCTCCCAAGCAACTGCGGACCCTCCTTGAGCCTCGTCAGTTACGTGGATGACAGCCCTTTCCCCGGTGCAGATAATGATCCCTTCCAGCTTGCTGTTCGATAGACCCAGCTCGATCGCCGCGAGGATGCCCTCCTTGTGCACTGGCAGATCGTTTTGGACAGCGTCACGAACGCGGGGATGCGCGACCTGCATGCCCATGCGAGCCAACGCTCAAGTCGCCGCCGGGCTCGTCGCGGCGAGCCCTTGTAGATGTCGCGCAGCTCCTCTTTGATCAGATAGGCGCGATAGAGGACACTGCGGGACCGGCGCAGCTCGTAGAGCGCGTCGCGCTGCGAGCGCTTGAGGTTCTTGGGGTCTTTGATCAATGCCCAACGCGTGCGCTTGACCCACGTCGCGTCCGGGTCCCCTGACCAGCGGTGTTCGTTCCACGCCCAGCGCCTGGTCTTGTCGATCGCGTCGTTGCAGAGCTTGACGACATGGAACGGATCGATGCATCGCTGCACGTGAGCCGCCTTGTTGTCGGTCGCCTTGGCATAGGCGCCGCCCATGTCGAGCGAGATCGCCTGGAGCTTTCCCGTTCGCTCCTCGCCGAGCTCGTCGTAGAAGGCCTCTAAGACGGTGTGGTCCTTGCCCTCCGCGACCCACACCACCGCGCCGTCCCGGTCTCGTGGTCGGCGACGACCGTGAGGTAACGATGCCCCTTGCGATAGGAGATCTCGTCGACCCCGATGCGGTAGAGGTCATCGAGGCGGGAGTCGTCGATCTTGTCGGCGACCACTCGCATGACGATGTTGGCCACGGCCTCCCCGAGATGCGCAGCAGCCGGGCGATGGTGGTCTTGTCGACTCGCTCGGGTGCGCACCCGTTTGCAGCGAGGGCACTCGAGCTGGCGGATCTCAGATTCGAGCAGCAACCGGCATGCGCCGAGGTCGAGGTGACGCCACCGCCGGATCGAGGAGTCGTAGGTGGCCCGGGTGCGGAACCCGCAGGGGCAGGTCAGCACCTTGGCCCGGCGGCGCAGCCCCACGACCACGCCCTCGGGAGTGAAGCTGACATCGGCGACGGTGGCTCCGGGGATGGCCAGCATCTCGTTGAATGCGGTGGTGACGCGCACGTGTCCTCCTTGGCTCGGGTTGTTCTCGAAAGCACCCGGAACCTAAGGGAGCGATGCGTGCGCGTCGCTCTTCTCAGCGGTGGACGTTTCGCGCTCTCTCGCCCAACCCATCGAATTGCAGCTTCACCAGGTCATCTGTCTTGGAGGTCGCGAAGAATCACCCACGGGAACCCGAGGAGTCCCCTATTTCGCGTCAGACTTTGCGCCATTGTGACTGGAGCCGCGATCACGCGTCCTCATTGGCCTTTCCCCGGGACTTCCTCCGCCGCCAGTACCAACCCCCCGCGATCACCACGAGAGCCGTTCCGATGATCAGTGTCGGGATGTCGAAATAGGAGAGGACGCTCTCCCAGTTGTCCCCGACGACCACGCCGAGCCATGCGAGCGCGAAGGTCCACGGCACGACGCCCAGGAACGTGTACAGCGTGAACTTGCCAAAGGGCATCTTCGCGATCCCGGCGGGCAGGGAGATGAAGGTCCTGATCACGGGCAGAAGGCGGGAGAAGAAGGTCGCCGCTTCGCCGTGTTTGTTCCACCAGACCTCGGCTCGATCGATGTCGTGGCTCTTGATCAGCACGTAGCGGCCGTAATGGTCCAGAACCCCCCGGCCGAGACGCCGTCCGACGCCGTAGGCGAGCCACGATCCGACGATGTTCCCGAGCACGCCGGCGACCCCGACCCAGAAGAACTCGAGCGTGCCGGTGGCCGCGTACCAGCCCCCGACCAGCATCGTCACCTCGCTGGGGAACGGGATGCAAGCCGACTCAGCGAGCATGAGAAGGAAGATCGCCACGTATCCGTAGTCGGTGACCCACCCCTCCATGAGTTGAACGAGGGAGTCCAGGAAGTCCATGCTCTAGCTGTCGGCTGGGTGGCGAGGGGTGTTGAGGGGAAGGGCCTTAAGGCGGTTCTCGAGCCTGCGTTCGCGGACCACCAGAGAAAAGAGGTAACCGGCGATGCCGGCGCCCACGCATCCGAACGCGACCAGCATCCATCCGAAGCCGCTCACGTGCCGGCCACCGGGACCTCGGTCGCCTCGGTCGTAAGCACGCGGCTGGCCCGCCCCGCGTCGATCTCGAGGCGGTCGACCTCGTCGGCGAGGCGGCCGATCCGAACCCGCATCGCGAGGAACCATGCGAACAGGAGCGTGAACGCGATCAGTGCAGTGAAGAAGGCGAGCAGCTCGCCGGCGCCCAAGCCTGAGCTGTTGGTCGGATCCGCCGGGGTCGGTCCGCTCGGGTGCAGGGTTCTCCACCAGCGCACCGAGAAATGGACGATCGGGACGTCGAGGAACCCGACGATGCCCACGACCGCAGCGAGCCGGCCGGAGCGGGCGGGGTCCCGCGTCAGGCTCCGCAGGAACAGATAGCCGAGGTACGTCAGCCACAGGATGAGTGTCGAGGTGAGGCGGGCGTCCCACTGCCACCAGGTCCCCCATGCCGGACGGGCCCAGATCGGACCCGTGATCAGCACCAGGGAAGTGAACAGCACTCCGATCTCTGCGGAGCCGTGGGCGAGCAGATCCCATCTCCGTTCCGCGGTTCTCAGGTATGCGATCGACGAGATGAAGACGACCGCGAAGGCGAGGTAGGCGACCCATGCGGAGGGCACGTGGAAGTAGAAGATCCGCTGGAGTGGTCCACCGCCGGGATAGTCGTCGGCCTCCCGGGCGACGAAGAAGATGAAGATGAGCGACAACCCCAGCAGGCCCCATGCAGCGACGCCGAGCACCCTGAGGTTGCGGCTTGAGCGGCTGGTGGAGGGTTGCGCTGCCATGACGGAAAAGATACTCGGCTTACTCCAGTACGAACTCGAACACGAGCGCGGCCGTGATGCCGAGGATCACGTCGAAAGCGATCAGGACTCCGAACCATCCGGCCTCGACGAGGGTTCCGAAGCTTCCGCCTGCGATCAGATCCGAGGTCAGGTCCACTCCGGCGATGAACACGGGGATCAGTGCGGGGAGCGCGAGCACCGGAAGTATCAGCTCACGACTCGAGGTCTGAGCCGCGACGGAGGCGAACAGCGTGCCGACCGCAACGAATCCCACATCGACCAGCAAGATCACGAGCACGAGCGGCACCAAGCCCGGGCCGGCATCGAGGGTGAACAGCAGGACGAAGAGCGGAAGCAAGAATGCTTCGACGATCACGATGAAGGTCAGGTTGGCCAGCGCCTTCGCGAGGAACAGCCCGGAGCGATCGAGTGGAACCAACAACAGCGAATCGATCGCGCCCTCGGCTTGTTCGGTCTCGAACGTTCGCGCGAACCCGACCAGGCCCGCGAACAGGATCGTGATCCAGAAGAAACCGGCCAGGACGTCGGCGACCGTTGTCGCGGAGGCACCGGCGATCGCTCGCTCGTTGTCCCCGGTCGTCGGCAGTGTGAAGGCGAGGAGGAGGGTGACCGCGAACGTGAAGGCCAGCATCGGCACCAGCGTGTCGCGGGCGCGCATCTCGATACGGAGATCCTTGCGCGTCAGCAGGAGCGTCTTGGCGACGAAGCCGGGCTCACCCATCGAGCCCTCGCTTGCCTCCAGGTCTGTACGACCCGGCCACCGTCACGGTTCCACGCGTGAGGATGACCCCGGCATCGGCATAGGCCTTGACCCTCTTGGCCCCATGGGTGGCGACGATCCCGGTCTTACCCGGCCCCCGCCACGATTCGATCGCCGCTGTGATCGCGGCCGCCCCATCGTCGTCGAGGTTCGCGTAGGGCTCGTCGAGCAGCAGGATGTCGGGATCGTGCAACAACGCCCGCGCCACCGCGGCCCTCCGCTTGAGGCCCGCCGACAGCTCCCCGGCGCGCGCGTCCTTCCGATCGGCGAGCCGGACGCGTTCCAGGATCGTGTCGGTCGCATCCTCCGGGCATCCGTAGAGGCTGCTGAACAGATCCAGGTTCTCGCCGACCGTCAGATGCGGGTAGAGGCCCGAGTCATGGCCCGCGTAGCCCAGTCGCCGCCGGAACCGTTCATCGCGCAGGTCTAGCGGCGCGTCACCGATGGTCACCATTCCACTCCTAGGCCTCAAGAGTCCGGCGAGCACGCGCAGGAGAGTTGATTTTCCTGAGCCGTTCTGACCGAAGAGGCCCGTGATGCCCTCGCCGATGCTGAGATCGATCCCGTCCAGGGCGACGGTGCGTCCGTAGACGACGGTTAGCGCGCGCGTCTCGATCATCGCTCCACGCTGTCCTTGCGGAGGGCCGATACGCGTTCGATGAGGGCTCGGCGTTCGCGTTCCCAATCGTTCCGGGCCAGGTCACCGTTCTCGTGACGCACGTCGAGCTCCGCGATCTGTGCGAGCAGCTCGGGGCGCGTCTGCCGGCCTCTCTTCGTCTGTGTGCGACCTCGTTTCTTCACGCTCCAACCGATCCCCATCGCCATAAGGACCACGACGGCCGCGACGCCACCGATGATCCAGGCCGCCGTCCCAGACGCCCCGGTGGCCTCCTGAACGCCGACCATCTGGATCTGGTCCCCGGCTTCGACCGCGGCGTCGCTGGACCACCTCGTGTAGTCGATCCCTCCGACGGTTACCTCTCCGTCCGGCTGCAACCGGTTGGAACGCACGTCGAAACCGTCGGGGGCGTGGACGGAGAACTGGACCACCGGGTAGACCGCCGTGCGTGAGAGGTCGTACGAGCCGGCGGAGCCGGGGACGCGGTAACTGTAGGTAACGCGCGTTTCTCCCGGTGGGATCGCCGCGGTGATGCCGAAGCCGAAATCGGTGGAGACGAGTTCCGGGATCTCGATCGTTGAGTCGAGTATCTCGACCCCCCCATCTGCCGCGCGGCGCGGCAACGCGAAGCCGAACGAAGGGATGGCGGTGTCGTCATTCTGTCCCTCGGCCTGCCCCTGCGCCCCGGCCATCCCGCGGCCGATGTAGGCCCTGTCCGAGAGATTGTTGATCGTGACCGATTCGATCGCGTCGAGACCCCCTTCTCCCGGGGACAGGAACAGGTTGGTCCGCGCGACGAGGATCACGCTGGCCTCGGTCGTGGTGTCCCACACGCGGATCCTCGTATCGATCACGGGGACCTCTTCCGTGTCGTCCGGGATCGATAAGGCCGTGCCCGAGAAGAGGCCCTCGTCGTGCACGACATCGATGGCATAGAGGCGGTCTTCTCCGGTCGGGAGATCCTCGAAGCGGTAGCGCCCGCGTTCGTCCGAGGTGACTTTCTTCTCGAGTGGTTCCGACCCTTCCGAGAGCGCTATCAGGGTGACCGAGGCTCCCGGCTGCGGCTCTCCGCTCGACTGGTTGATCACCACGCCTTCGATGACCCCGGTCGGCCGGGCGTAGCCGGCTCCGGAGACGACGAGC
>JAENWQ010000207.1 GCA_016649855.1 Actinomycetota bacterium
AGGTTCGGCATCATCGTGCAGGCAGATGAACTCCTCCCGCGTTCCGTCGTGATCGTCGCTCCCACGTCTCGTAGCGCTAAACCAGCCTCTTTCCGGCCCCAGATAAAGGTAACGGAGCAAGAGACCCGTGTGCTGGTGGAGCAGTTGGGGGCGGTGGACGTAGGAAGACTGGGGATGCTCGTCGGACGCGTCACACCCGAGGAGCAGTGGGGCATCGACGATGCCTTACTAACCGTTCTCGGGCTTCGCTGATCAGGTGCGGTTGCGCGCCGCCCAGGCGGATAGCAAGGCGTAGATCGCCTCGTTGGCGGGGATGTCGACCCCGCTGCGGCGACCGAGTGCGACGACGCGACCGGTGAGCGCCTCCAGCTCCATCGGCTTGCCGTGCTCCAGGTCGTAGTGGAGCGAGGAGTACGTGTCTGGGTCGAGGCCGCCCGCCAGCCGCATCGCCTCCTCGACGACATCGTTGCCTAAGGGGATGCCCTCCGCGGCCGCCACCGCGCACACCTCCTCGACGATCTGCCGGTACATCTTCCAGGCCTCGGCGTCCTCACGCAGTGCTCCCACGGGGAGCCGGGCCGCCGCGGTCATCCCTGCCTGGGCACAGATGAAGACGAACTTCCCCCACATGACACCCCGGATGTCCTCGGAGAGTTCGGCGTCGACGTCCGCCTCCCGGCACGCGTCGAGGAAGCGGGTCGCCCGCTCCGTCGGGTGCCCGTCCAGCTCACCGAAGAGGAACCGGGCCGGTCCGCCGGTGTGATGGATGACGCCGGGCTCGGCGATGGTCGAGAAGATGTAGGCGACTCCACCGAGCACGTGGTCGCCGCCGACAACCGCGGCGATCCGCTCCTCGTTGTCCACCCCGTTCTGGAAGGAGATGACCGCGGTGTCCTCCCCGAGGAGGGGAGCCAGCCGGCCCGCCGCCTCTTCGGTGTCGGTGGACTTCACCGTGAACACAACGACGTCGACCGGTCCGATCTCGGCGGGGTCGGCGGTGGCGGGGATCTCGACGCGCACGTCGCCCAAGGCGCTGCGCAGCTCCAGGCCGCCGCGCCGCAGCGCCTCCAGGTGAGACCCCCGTGCCACGAGATGCACGCTGGCCGTGCCGACGTGAGCGAGGCGGGCGCCGAGGTACGCACCCACGCCCCCGGCGCCGAGGATCGCCACCCGCAACCGTCAGCCCTTCACTGCACCCATGGTGAAGCCGGAGATGAAACGTCCGAGGAGGAGGTTGAAGACGAAGGCGATCGGCAGCGCGACGAACACCACCGCCGCCTGCAGCGACTGCCAGAAGAAGACGTCGCCGCGGATCAGCTCGGTCGGTACCCCGATGCTGATGGTCTTCTCGGCGGTCGACGAGATGAACGCGAGCGCGTAGATGAACTCGTGCGCCGAGAGTGTGAACGCGAACACGATGACGGCGACGATCCCGGGGAACGCGAGCGGGACGACGACGCGCAGGAACGCGCCGATCCGGCTGTAGCCGTCGACCATCGCCTGCTCCTCGATGTCCTTCGGGATGCCCTTCAGGAACCCGACGAGCAGCCACACGGACACGGGGATCGTGATCGTCGGATAGATGAGCACCAGAGACCATGTGTTGTTCAGCAACCCCACGGCCCCGACCACCCGGGTCAGAGGGATGAACAACAGGGTTGCGGGGATGAGATAGACGAAGAAGATGGCGATGCCGAGCGCTCCGCTCCACTTCATATCGAGGCGCGCCAGCGCGTAAGCAGCGGGGAGCCCGACCAAGAGCGTGATCGAGACGACGAGGAGGCCGACCCACAACGTGTTCCACGCGAACGTGAGGAACTCGGTGTCGAACAGCAGGAGCCTCCAGTGCTCGAGGGTCGGAGGCAGGTTGTAGATGAACGGGTTGTTCGCTTTGGTGTAGAGGTCCGGGTTCGATTTGAACGATGTGATCGTGCTCCAGATGAACGGTCCGGCCGACACCAGCGCCGCCGAGACCGCGACGAGGTAGAGGCCGGTCCGGGCTCTGATCGCACGCCGGCGACCCTGACGACGCCCGGCCTCGACCTCGCGATCGTTCGTGACGTCGATGCGCTCGCCGTCGAACTTCTGGCCGTTACCGCCCTTGGTCGCCACCTACATCACCTCCGACCGCCGGACCACCCGCAGGATCGCGATCGCGGCGGCGAGCAGCAGGGGGAACAGGAAGAGAGCCACCGCCGCGCCCTGGGCGAGGTCGCCGCCTTCGATACCTTTGAAGTACGCCCAGCTCGACAAGGTCTGGGTTGACTGGGTCGGACCGCCTCGGGTCAGGATGAAGATGATCGTCATGTCTCCGAAGGTGAGGATCGCACCGAACAGCGCCGCGACCGCGGTGATCGGCAGCGTGAGCGGAAGCGTGATCTCCCGCAGCTTCCGCCAGGATCCCGCCCCGTCGATCTCGACGGCGTCGTTGATGTCGTCGGGGATCGCCATGAGCCCTGCCATGACGATGACGGTGGCAACCGGGACGATGCGCCACGTGTTCACCGCGATGATCGACGCCATCCCGAGGAAGGGCTTCCCCAGCCAGTACATGTTCTCCTTGATGAGTCCGACCCAGCGAAGCACCCAGTCGATGGGGCTGAAGATCGAGTGCAGCAGCCACAACCACGACACCGACGCGAGCGACACCGGGGTGGTCCACGGCAGCAACACACAGAAGCGCACGATCCACTTGCCCTTGAAATCCTTGACGAGCACGCTCGCAAGCGTGTGCGCGATCAAGATGATCAGCGTCATGGAGATCCCGGTGAAGGTGAGGGTGTTCCAGAAGGATGTCCAGAACACGCGCGACGAGAGGATCGTACGCCACTGGCGGAGTCCGACGAAGTCGAGGCTCGGGTTTCCGGTCGTCACGTCGCTGAAGCTGAACAGGATGGCGAGGACGAACGGGAACGCCACCAGGCCGATGATGTAAACGAAGGTCGGCACCAGGAAGAGCTTCGCGAGCAGGCTCTCGCGGTCGGCGAGCTTCCGCTTCGGTGGCGCCGGCTGCGGGATCCGGTCCCCGGCCACGGTCTGCGCCGACGTCACGAACGGACCGGCCTCGGGTCGGTGCGCTTACCCGTCTCGCCGTCGAAGAAGCGTAGGTCCTTCTCGTGGACGGCGAAGCGTTGCTCGTCGTTCACGGAAACCTCGGTGTCCACGGTTGCCGGTATCCGCGCGATGATGTGCGCGTCGTCGGGTCCGAGGCCCGACACGGTCGCGAACACGTGGCGATCGCCCGACAGGTACTCGATGCGGTGTGTTCGCACGTCGACCTCGAGCACGCTTCCACCGCCCGAGTTGATCGCTCCGACCGGCAGGAAGTTCTCTGGACGGAAGCCGAGGAGATGGTCACCCCGGTCGATGAGGTTCATCGGCGGCGCTCCGATGAAGGTGGCGACGAAGGTGTCGGCCGGATCCGAGTAGACCTCCCGCGGGGGCCCGATCTGGCGGACCTTCCCGTCGAGCATGATCGCGATGCGGTCGCCGAGGCCCATCGCCTCGACTTGGTCGTGGGTCACGTAGATCGTCGTTGTGCCCAGTCGCTCCTGGAACCGTTTGAGCTCGTCACGGGCCGACGTACGGAGCTTCGCGTCGAGGTTGCTCAGCGGTTCGTCGAGGAGGAACACGCTCGGGTCGCGAACGATCGCCCGGGCGAGCGCCACGCGCTGACGCTCGCCGCCCGACAGATTGCGGGGCTTGCGATCGAGCAGCTCGTCGATGCCGAGCAAGCTGGCGGCCCAGTTCGCCTTCTCGCGTCGGGCCTCGGGTTCGACCTTCGCCGCCTTCAAGGGGAAGACGATGTTCTCCATCACCGTCTTGTGCGGGTAGAGGGCGTAACTCTGGAACACCATCGCTACCCCCCGGGCGCGCGGGGGGAGGTCGTTCACGACATTGCCGGCGATGAGGATCTCGCCCTCGGTGGGTTCCTCGAGCCCGGCGATCATGCGCAGCAAGGTCGTCTTGCCGCAACCGGAGGGCCCGAGCAAGACGAGATACTCGCCTTCCTCGGTGGCGATGTCTACGCCGTTGACGGCATGGACATCGCCTTTCTCGAAGTGCTTCTTCAGACCACGCACCTCGACGGCGTGCGCCACGCTGACCTCCCCTGGTCGTCTGACTTATTTGCTCAGGTCCCGGACATCCTTATTTGCTCAGGTCCCGGGCGTCAGCTTCCGCCGACCAGGCCCTCGTTGCGCCACTTCTCGAAGATCTCCCGACACTCCTTGTCCGTCTGAATGACCGACTGTTCCGGCTCCTGCTCGCCGCGCGCGACGCGAGCGAGCATGTTGGGCAGGAGGTACGTGCCGTTGATCTCTCCGATGGCCGGGTTCGCCGGCCCGGGGTGGCCGAGGTTCGTCGACCAATCCAGCGCGGTCTTCAAGGGCTGGAGTTTGGC
>JAENWQ010000001.1 GCA_016649855.1 Actinomycetota bacterium
CCGTCGCGCGTCGGCTCCGCCTGGTAGCACCTCATCCCGCGCCGGCGCAGGTAAACTCACTGCCCCGGCCGGGGTAGCTCAGACGGCAGAGCGATTCACTCGTAATGAATAGGTCAGGGGTTCGATTCCCCTCCCCGGCTCTGCGAACACCTCTCCCCCCGTAGGCTTCAGTCGTGTACCAGGCCCGTCGATTCAACCCGCATGAGACCGTCGAGCGGACGCGCGCGCCAGGTGCCGGCGGGTGCCCTGCTCTTGGTGCTGGCCCTCTCCGGCGCGGCCTGCGACCTCATGTCTGAGGATGAGGCGGCTCCGGCCCCCGAGATCGAGATCACGGGCCCGTGTGACGCTCCTGAACGGTGGAGCGGTGTATCTCCGCTGGTCGAGGACCCCAAAGGGACGATCACGTCGATCTCGGCGATCTCGGATGGCGCCGCGCTGGCCGATTCCACGATGCTGTACGTGCGGGTGGGGATCACTCCCGGAACGACGGTGGAGCGTCTCCTGATCGACACCGACGGCGACCGGCTCTCGGGCATGTGGACGCTCCAGTCTCACCTTTCCGGCTCGGGATGGAACTACCTCGACGATCCGAACGCCGGCCTGGTGCGGCATTCCGGAGCGCCGACCGAGTGGAACTACGAGCCGGTTCCGGTCGAGGGCCTTGGGCTCGAGGTCTCGGATGACGCATACATCTTCTGTATCCCCCTCGAAGGATTAGGCAAGCGACCTCCGGAGAGCGTTGCGCTTGCCGCCGAGAACGCCCACGCGTCGCTCCCGGCCCGCTTCATCGCAGGAGCTCTCTATCCGCCCGCGGACGCGTCACGAGGACCGGAGCCGATCCAGGCCCCCGGCAGGTTGGCGTTCAACTACTCGGCCGCCCCCTGGATCGTGCGCGATTGCACCGGTAGGGAAGCGACGGAGCGAGCGATCTCTTGCGCCGCGTCCGTGTACGAGAACTTCGATCAGATCGTCCTCGATACCGATTTCTCGACGCACTTCGCTGGTGGGATGAAACGTCTGGTGACCGAGATCCGGCGCCGGAAGTCGTCCATCGAGGTGTGGGGCTACGTCTCGATCGTCGGCTCTACGAAGCAGCCGGACGGAACGAGAGCCACGGAGTTCTCGGTCGCCGAGATCCTCGAGACGGCCCGTCGTTTCCGGGAGGCCGGGATGACGGGGATATTCCTCGACGAGTACGACATCTGCGACCCGGCGTATGAAACTTGCCAGCTCGGTCCCGACGGCCGCGGCATCAAGGTCAGCAGGAAGAGGCAGATCGAGGTCGTCGAGGGCCTCCATGAGATGGGACTGGCCGTGTTCGCGAACGGGCACTCGGTCATGGATGCCCTCGGCGAGCTCGGCGGACTGCCGGCACCGCTCGGTCCAGGGGACGGTGACAGATCTGCCGATCAGTACCTCCTCGAGAATCCGACCCTGGTCCACGGAGAGCTCGCCGGCGGAACGGATCTCGAAGGGGCGACCGCTCGGTTCGCGCAAGCCATCGATCTGCATCAACGCACCGGTGTCAGGCTGGCGGTGCTGGACTCGTTGGTCGGCGCCATCTCCGATGACGCTCTGTCCGATCCCGTGGTCTCGCTCGCTTGGTGGAGGGCAGCGCAGGCGGGTGCCGCGGTGTACGCGCTCGGTAACGGCGGTCCCGAGCTCAACGGCGGGAACCTTCCGGTCCTCGGGGTTCCTCCCGCCGCAGCCGGCGGGTACGGAGACTCGTTCGACACCACTCCCGTGCGCGTGCTCGACGGGGGACGGATCATGGAGCGCTCGGTTCTCGACTGCACCGGCGCCCCGATCGGCGCTGTCCGCGTGGCGCTGACCGCCGGCGGTGGTACCGCGGGCTTCATCCCCTCGGGTGCTGCTTCGACCGGTTGCTGAGTCCCAAAAAGAGCGTTTGCCCCGATTCATCCCCCTAGGAAGCCGGATAACCCCGTGGAAGGATATGGAAGCGGTGGGGGCCGCTCGCGGGGCGCGAGCGGACGGGGCTAGGAAACGGGGCACCGCCGTAGTGACTGTTCGGACGCGCATCGACCGCGCCACGGTGTGGCGCAAACGGATCCCGGGCAATGCCCTCGTGGCCGCTGCTCTCATCGCGGTCGTCGCGATGCCGGTCTCCGGCGCGTCGACGAATCGAGCCGCCGGAGATGGTTGTGACCGGGATGTCTCGTGGAAGGATGTCCCGGCGTCCATCGAGGGGGATTCCGGGATCACGTCGGTCAAGGTGACCTCCACCCCCGGAGATCTGCGACCCGGCGGGACGCTGTACGTGCGCGTCGATACCTCGGGTCCGAACGTCGATGTTTCTCGGTTGCTCATCGACACGGATGAAGACTGGACCACGGGGATGTGGACCGCCCAGTCCGATCTGTCGGCCGCGGGATGGGATGTGTTCATCGACCCTTGGGCCGGCTTCTACCGCCACGCGGGTAACCCTCGCGAGTGGAACTGGAACAGTCAGTCGGGCGGCGGCGTCGATGTCGGCCACCCGGAGTCCGGATATCGGTACTGCATCCCGGTAGATGCCCTGAAGCTCGATGGCTCGAAGCGGATACGCGTGACGGCTGAGAACGAAGAGGTCTCCCTCCCGCTCCGCTTCCTGCCGGGCGTGCCCTTCCCGCGCGTTGATGAGGGCACCGCCAAAGAGAAGGTCGAGGCACCCGGGAGGATGGCCTTCAACTATTCCGGTGCTCCGTGGCTGATCAGGCACTGCGCAACTAGACCGAAGCAGAAGCGGACGTGCGCCGCGAGGGTTTATTCGAAGTTCTCTCATCTGATCCTCGGTGCGCGCCTCGAGGAGGCGGATCGAGCCGGGCATGGTGAAACCCGGAAGCTCATCCGCAAGCTACGCGAACGCTCACCATCCACGGAAGTGTGGGGCTACATCTCGATCGTCGGCTCGCCAAAGGACGCCAGCGGGGTGCATCCGGTCGTCTACTCGGTCGCCGACTACCTGGACCATGTGGCTGCGTGGAAAGACATGGGAGTGACCGGGATCTTCATCGACGAGTACGACATCTGCGATCCCTCCTACGAACATTGTCAGCGTGGACCCGCGGGGGACGTGGCCATCACCCGGCAAAATCAGCAGGCGGTCGTCGAGGGCATCCACGGCCAGGGGCTTGCCGCGTTCGTGAACGGTAACTCGCCACTCGACGCCATGGCTTCCTACGAGGGCCAAGAGTCGCCACTCGGTGATGGTGACGGGACGCGCCCCGCGGATATGTACCTCCTCGAGAACCCGACGGTCCTCGACGGTCGCTATCACACGGGCATCGATTTCGAAGCGAACCTGTCGAAGTTCCTCAACGTCATCCGCCTGAAGCAGGAGACCGGGGTACGGATCGGGGTGCTGGACAGCATGCCCGCTTTCATCCCCGATACCGCCTCCACCTGGGACGAGTACCGGCTCGGATGGTGGAGGGCCGCGCAGGCGAACGCCGACGGCTATGCGTTCTTCGGACCGCAGGGTCATTTGGGCAACGTCCCCGTACTGTCTCCGCCTCCCGATGCGATCACCGGCTACGTGGCGGAGTTCGAGGCGGACGGGGTCGAGGCGCTGAGCAACGGCTGGGAGACCCGCCGCTACGTCGCCGATTGCACGGGGAACAGGGTTGGTTCCGTGACGGTCCAGCGCATCTCCAAGGACGGCACTGCCGTGGGGGGCTTCTTTCAAACGGGAACCCCTGATCCGTCCTGTTGAACCGGGGCCGAGCACCTCGGCCTCGATCAGATGATTAACCGTTTCCGGGACTCCAGGGTTGTCCCGCCTATCACCCGGGAGGGGCCTGCGGAGGCTTCACGTAATCACGAGCGGCCTGGCGGGCGGCGCCGGTGATCGCACCGATCAGCCCGATCCACATCGCCTTCTTGGCGATCGGGACCGGATCGTCGGCCTGCGGCGGTTCCTCCCTGGTGGCCAGCCGCCACCCTGTGGTCACGATGTAGGTCGCGAGCTTGACCGCCAAGATGCCCGCGAGGGCCGCCGCTATCGTCATCACCAACGACGACTTCTGCTGGTCCTTCTCCTCGCTCATTACTTGGCCCCTCTCTCGCCCTACAAGTGTGCAGGTTCCCGTTCCACGCCCAGCATCTCATCTAGTTCTTCCCCACCTTCGCTCGGTCCGATCGCGATGATGCGATCTCCCGCCAGCAACTTGAAGGTGGGCTTAGGCCGGTAGGTCCACCGCCTCCCACGCTGCACGGCGAGGACGAACATGCCGGTCTCGGTCTCGATCTGTAGGTCCTTGATCGACTTCTCGTCGGCGGGGGACGATTCTCTGACGATCCCTTCGTAGCCGACCTCATCGCTCTCGATGAGAGCGGCGGCGATCACCGGATGGAGGTCCTCGCCCGCTTCGACCAACCGGGTCATCTCACGGGCGGAATCGAAGATGGATTCAGAAGCGCTTGCCAGACGGAGGAGGCCCCGGAGGTCGTCGGGGTTGCGGGCTTCCTGCGCACTCCGGAGCACCCAAGACTCGAGCTCGTCGTGGACCGCATCGGAGCGCGCTTCGAGGCTCGTGACTTCGGCGGCGAGCGCGCGATCGTTGAACAGCAGGGCGGAGTAAGCGAGGCCCACGGCGACCTCGGCCGAGTTCTTCATCTCGACCAGCAGATCGACGGCGCGGTCGAGGTCGGAGAGAACGATCTCGGGACCCTCGGGCGGCTCGGGGAGAGGCGGTGCCCCCATCAACTCACGGGCAAGGTCGACGCCGTCCTCGGGGCCCTTGATGAGGAGGACGTCGCCTTCCGAGATCACGAAGGCTCCTCCCGGATCCAGGTCCCAGTCACCGTCGCTCCGGGTGGCGATGACCCACATGCCGATCTCGACCGGCATCGCGAGATCTGCAAGGGACTGACCGAGCGCGGCCGCTCCCGCGCGCACCTTCACGCGGGACACGATCTCGTCGGCATGTTTGAGATCCATACGGAGGTCGTCGACGATCCCGAGCCCCGAGTACACGACGTGTGCGATGTCCTCGGCGGCATCGGCGATCTTCTCGACCGCGGATGCGATCGACAGGACCCCGGCCATGTGCTCCGCGTCCTCGGGGCTTCGCGCCGCGAGGATCGTGAGCTTCCTCAGCGAATGGATGTAGTCGGACATGCGCTCTTCGAGGCGTCTGACCTCGCGTGCGAGGTCTTCGTCCCCGAAGAAGACCGAGGCGTACGCCAGGTCCACCATGAGCTCCGAGCTGTCCTTTATCTCCGCCAGGAGCCCCTTGACGGTATGTGGACCTTCTCCGCTACTCACTGCTTCCCCCTCTTTCAGCCATCGATCAGGCTACTCCGAAGATCACGAGCGCCACCACGAGGCAGATCACCCCGAGGAGGTCCATCCCGCTCGAAACCAGCGGGATGGTGTGGTTGTCGGGATCGAGTCCCAGACGGTAGGTAGCGATCGCCGCGTAGTAGCCGATCGCACCTGCAACGACGGTCGCGAGCAACCCTCCGACCATCACGACGCCGACGAACCTGAATGCTCCGGGGTATTCGGCGCCGATCAACTGAGCGGCGATCAATGTCGTTACCGCCGTGATGCTGTAGACGAGGATGCCCAGGACGAAGACGATCGTTCCGTCCAGCAACGCGGCCGCGTCGGGCTTCGTGGTCGGAGTGACGGCCCCCAGGTGGAGTTTGGAGCCGAGGCGCGCCGACAGGATCGATCCCAGCGCGCCGGTGTTCTCGAGGAACCCCGGGATGATCATCAGGAACGCGGGGAACGGTCCGAACACATCCTCGAACCTCGGCTCCACAACCGTGCCCGCAAGGATGTCGAGCACGATCGCAACACACAGGATCGGGAAACTCTCTTTGATCACGCGCCGGACGACGGGAAGGGAACTGCGCCATCCGAAGATGAGCGACGCGACCGCCGCAGCCACCGAGATCATCCCGATCGCAGGAGTCACAACATCGATGCCTGCGAGGTAGGAGGCGATCAGCAGACAGGGGAGTGTGACGACGTCTCCTACGGTGGTGATCAGGACCGCTCCTACCGAATCGAGATCCCATCCCTTCCGGTAAGACACGATCGAGAGATAGATCGTGAACGCAAGCACGAAGGCAGAGGACAGCAGGCCCCCGACGAGGGCCACGGAGATGAAGTCCCAGGTGGACACCGTGTCGATCCCAAGGAGACCGGCGATGGACCGGGCCAGGACCCCCATGGTCACGGACGTCGAGACGGTCAGCAGGGTTGCCGAGTAGACGTTCTGGAACAGTGAACCCTGGCGGTCGCTCGACACCTCGAAAAGGCCGGTGTGGATCGATGTCCCGAGGCGAGCGGCGAGCGCCCCGAAGATGTTGCCCCGCATCCCGATGGACACCGGGATCAGGACGAATAGGCCTCTGACCTCTCCGAGGCGTCCCTCCATGAAGGCCAGGGTCAGCCCCGCAAGGAGCGAGGTGAGGGCCGAGATGACGACCGCGACGCCGGCCTGTTTAACGGTGGCCCGCTCGGAGCCCCAGTAGTCCACGACCTGGCGCGCCGGATCGGCGAACCTCCGGGCGGTCCCTCGCACCGCCCTAGCGGGGCCCAGCACGGCGCGTGCGGCTCGCCCGAGGAACCGCAGGGGCGTATCCAGGGAAGAACCACGGCGTCCATCTGGTTGTTTATTCACACGCCTATCTGACCGTTTATTTCCACTTGGGAACCCCAAACCGCTTGGGGGCGTCTGTACGAATAGTTACCGACAGCGACACGGGCGGAAAAGAAGTTGAAGGAAAGAAGTTGAAGGAGAGGAGTACCGATGGGATCTGAGAAGCAGGCGATCCGGGGCCAGCGGCCGCTCGGTCTCCCTCGTGCGTCCCAGAAATACGCCGAGGGAAGGATCTGTGACCACCCGGGATGCGAGACGAGATTGTCCACCTATAACCGCAGAGACAGGTGCTGGGCCCACGCCGAGATGAAGGTTCCCCGGCTGCGAGGCCGCAAGCCCGCTGCCGGCTCTGCCTGATCCGCGCGACGCGATATATCCTGTGGCTCGACCACAGGCTGCATCATCGAGGAAGGTTCTATATGCGCGCACGGCTCGCCATTCTCCCGGTTCTTCTGGTTGCCGTTGTTGCCCTGATGCCGGCGACCGCGATCGCGTCCACCGGGCACCGTATCTATCTGACCCAGGCCGACCCCGGCGGGGCCGACAAGGGCCAGAGCGAAGGTGGCACCTCCGAGGTCGAGGTTGGCCCGTTGTGGACCTTTCAGATGGCTCGCATATCGCTTGCCCTCTTGTTCCTCGCTTTGCTGGGAGCCGGCTGGTGGTACTACCGCCTCGTCGTTAGGCGCCAGCGGGGCGAGATCTAACGCTCTCTCGGGCGGCGTAGGTGGGGTCTCCGAAGCTGATCGAACCATTCATCGCTCGGCGCGTCGCGCGCCGGGTCGCGGGTGATCCACATCCGGGCTCCTATCTGATGGACCGCCTGGCCCGCGATCTCGAGGCCGCGGTCCCCCGAGCGGAGCATCTCGTTGCCGAGATCACGCGTATCTCTCCTCCACCCCCGGTCGACTGGAAGATCATCGATCGTGCCGAGTGGGCCGAGAGCAACATCCGGAGCATGCACTCGATGCTGGCTGAGGTAGCGGACAAGGTGAGCCACCGGCTCGACAAAGCACCGCTGCCGGTTCGTCTCGCCCAGCGCACGCTCCTGTCGGCCGAGGTGGGAGCTCTTCTCGGCTACGTCTCCCGGCGCGTCCTCGGCCAGTACGACCTCCTGTTGGGAGGAGGTGCGCCGGAGGGTGATTCCAAGGACGACGGCGTGCTCTATTTCGTCGGGCCCAACATGGTCGAGACCGAGCGACAACTCGGCTTCGTTCCCGAGGACTTCGCGCTCTGGGTCGCGGTCCACGAGATCACCCACCGTTTCCAGTTCGCAGGAGTGCCATGGCTCCGGGCGAGGTTCTTCTCGCTCATGCGCGACTACCTCGACACTGTGAATCTCGATGCTCGCAAGCTCACCGAGAGATTCAAGGAGGGCGCGGCCAGGCTCAGGGACCGGTCGATCCCTTCCGAGGAACGCAACCCCATATATCTGCTGTCGTCGCCGGAGCAACGCGAGATCATGAACCAGATCCAGGCGCTGATGTCGGTCGTCGAAGGACACGGAAACTTCGTGATGGACGCGGTCGGCGAGGACGTGATCCCGTCGTTCCGCCGGATGCGTCATGTCTTCGAGGGGCGCAGGAAACAGACATCGCTGGCCCAACGAGCGGTGAATCACGTCCTGGGTCTCGAGATGAAGCTGCGTCAGTACGAGATCGGACGAACGTTCTGCGATCAGGTGGCAGCCCAAGGGGGACTGGATTCGGTGGCGCGTATCTTCGTCCGCGAGGAGGCGTTCCCGACCATGGCCGAGCTGCGTGCTCCGGGTGACTGGCTGAGGAGGGTCGCGTGACCGAGAAGCCCCTCGGGGGGCCCGGCTATCCGGTGGTCGAGGCAGCCCTGGGTGCGATCGAGCGCTACCGGATGCTCGAGAAGGGGGATGTCGTCGTGGTTGCGGTGTCCGGGGGCCCGGATTCGGTCTGCTTGCTCGATGTCCTGCAGCGCATCTCCTCTCGGTTGGAGCTGACGATCCACGTAGCGCACGTCGATCACGGTCTGTCGGACGATTCCGAAACGATCGCCGGTCGCGTCGCCACCCGAGCCGCAGAGGCGGGGTTCGACGTGCACGTGGTGCGGGCACCGGATCTCGCCGGCCCCAACCTGCACGCACGGGCGCGCGAGTTCAGGTACGGGTTCTTCGACATCGTGTGCGAGCAAACGGGCGCCCGCGGTGTCGTAACCGGTCACACCCTCGACGATCGCGCGGAGACGATCCTGGCCCGGTTGATCCACGGAGCGGGCACGGCGGTGCTCGCGGGAGTGAAGCCGGTGGACGGGAACAGATTGCGCCCTCTGCTCGAAGTAAGGCGTTCCGAAACGCGCGCCTATTGCGAGGAGGTGGTGCTCGAGTTCAACGACGACCCGGGCAACGATGACCTGAGGTTCGAGCGCGCAGCCGTTCGCAAGTTGTTGATCGGTCCGATCCAGGAGCACTGGGGGGAAGGCGCGATCCGCGCGATCGCGATGAGCGCGGAACGCCTTGCGGAAGATGCGGGGGCGCTCGCGGGGATCGCAGACCGTCTGTATGCCGATCTTGTTTCCGAGGACGACCCGACTTTCGATCGTGCCGCGCTGGTGGCGCTCCCGAGAGCGGTACGGAGGCGTCTCCTCGAGGCCGCCGTCGGGCGGGTGCGTGACCGCTCGGCCGGGATCGACGAGGTCCTCGATGCCCTGGACGCCGACCCGAAGGCGGGGGCCAGGTACGCGCTTCCCGGGGGCCGCGAGATCGTGATCGAGAAGGATCGTGTGGTCGTCCTGAATCCGGCCTCCGCCGGCGATGGCGACGAGGACGAGGCCTAGTGCCTCGGCATAGGATGTGCCGATGACCCAGGACCCCCACCCAGATATCGAGAAGGTCCTGATAAGCGCGGACGACATCGACGAGATGATCGCCCGGCTCGCGAAGCAGATCACCGAGGACTACCGGGACAAGGATCTCTTGCTCGTCGGCGTTCTCAAGGGTGCCTTCGTGTTCATGGCGGACCTTGCGCGGGGGATCGACCTCCCGATCGAATTTGACTTCATGGCGGTGTCGTCCTATGGGTCGGCGACCAAGTCGTCCGGGGTCGTGAGGATCATGAAGGACCTCGACTACGAGATCACCGGGCGCCATGTCCTCTTGATCGAGGACATCATCGACTCCGGCCTGACGATCAACTATCTGCTTCGCTACCTCGAAGCGCGTCAGCCGGCGTCGCTCGAGATCTGCTCGTTGTTCTGGAAGAAGGGCGAGCAGGCGGTGCCGATGGAGGTGAAGTACCCCGGATTCGAGATCCCACCGGTCTTCATCGTCGGCTACGGCCTCGACTATGCCGAGAAGTACCGCAACCTGCCGTACATCGGCGTGCTAAAACCGTCTGCCTACGGGGCCGAACCCCCGCCCGAGTAGGCGCCGGAGGGCGCCCCACAGAGGGTTCCCTACAAACAGGGGACTGCTACCCTTGGGCCATCATGAATCGAATCTTTAGATCCGCGATCTTCTATCTCATCCTCATCATCGCCGTCGTCTGGGTGTTCCAGCTCTATCGCGGCGGCGCCGATCGCCCCCAGCAGCTCGAGTCCGTCAACCAGTGGCACGGGCTGATCGAGGACAGTCAGGTCGACACGGCCAAATTCCTTACGAAAGAAGAGAGCGTCCAGGGCGAGCTTGCCGACGGGACCTCGTACGAGCTGTTCCTACCGACCGGAACCGTGGCCGAGCACTCCGAGTTCGCTCGCGAAGCGGGCGTCGACGTCTCAGCCGACCCGCAGCAGGGTTCGGTGCTCTTGTCCGTCCTGTTCCAGTTCCTGCCGATCCTGATCATCGTCGGGTTCTTCTTCTTCCTGATGCAGCAGATGCAGGGTGGAGGCAACCGTGTGATGTCCTTCGGGAAATCGAAGGCGCGCCTCGTATCCAAGGATCAGCCCAAGATCACGTTCGCGGATGTCGCCGGGCTCGACGAGGCGATCGAAGAGCTCGAGGAGATCAAGGATTTCCTCGAGTCTCCGCAGAGGTTCCAGGCGATGGGCGCCAAGATCCCCAAGGGTGTCTTGTTGTTCGGTCCGCCGGGGACCGGCAAGACCCTCCTGGCCCGCGCCGTCGCGGGTGAGGCAGGAGTTCCCTATTTCTCGATCTCGGGTTCCGACTTCGTCGAGATGTTCGTGGGCGTCGGCGCGAGCCGGGTACGCGACCTTTTCGAGCAAGCGAAGGCGAGCTCACCGGCCATCATCTTCATGGACGAGATCGACGCGGTCGGTCGTCACCGAGGTGCGGGGATGGGCGGCGGCCACGACGAGCGCGAGCAGACCCTGAACCAGTTGCTCGTCGAGATGGATGGCTTCGATGCGAAGTCCGGGGTCATCTTGATCGCCGCGACCAACCGACCCGACATCCTCGACCCCGCGCTCCTCCGGCCGGGTCGCTTCGACCGGCAGATCGTCGTGGATCGCCCCGATCTGATCGGACGAACGGGGATCCTGAAGGTCCACACGCGCGGCAAGCCGCTCGCCAAGGAGATCGACATCGAGGTCCTGGCGCGCCGGACCCCCGGGTTCACCGGCGCCGACCTGGCCAACGTCGTTAACGAAGCCGCGCTCCTCGCGGCTCGGTTCAACAAGACCGAGATCGCCATGGAAGAGCTCGAAGAAGCGATCGATCGCGTGCTCGCAGGTCCGCAGCGCAGGAGCCGTGTGATCTCCGATCACGAGAAGAAGGTCATCGCTTACCACGAATCCGGTCACGCACTCGTGAGCCACGCCCTTCCCAATGCGGATCCGGTGCATAAGGTTTCGATCGTGGCACGTGGACGTGCGCTCGGTTACACGCTTACGCTTCCGACCGAAGATCGTTTCCTCGTCACTCGAAGCGAGCTGATCGATCAGCTCGCGATGCTGCTCGGGGGCCGGGTGGCGGAGGAACTCGTATTCGATGAGCCGACCACCGGTGCCTCGGACGACATCCAGCGGTGCACCCGTATCGCCAAACAGATGGTGACGCAGTATGGGATGTCCAACCTCGGGCCACTGGCGCTCGGCGAGAGCGACTCACAGCCGTTCCTTGGACGCGACTTCGGGCATATGAAGGACTACTCGGACGACGTTGCTGCGAAGATCGACGAAGAGATCCACCGTCTTGTCGAAGAGGCGCATGACGAAGCGCGCGAGATCCTCACCAAGTATCGGGACAAGCTCGATCTCATGAGCGAGCGACTTCTCGAGAAGGAATCACTCGAGAAGGAAGAGGTCGCCGAGATCCTCGCCGAGGTCGCCAAGCAGTTCCCCGACAACCCGGTCGAGCGTGCCCGGATCCGCCGGGAACAGCGTCGCGAAGAGACCGGCGATGTCGTGGGCCCCTCGGGGAGCCCGAAGAAGTCGCGGCTGCCCCGCCTGAAGCCGGGCCTCGGCGAAGCCTGACCCCGGCCCAGCACCGAGTGCACCGAACCGTCTCATCCACTCGATACGCTTGCCCCCATGAGCGCGGAGTTTGAGGCTGGCCGGCAGATCGATCAGGGAGCGATCGAGAAGGCCGTGAGCGAGATCCTCGAGGCCATCGGTGAGGATCCACATCGGGATGGGCTGGTCGATACGCCGCGTCGTGTCGCCGCGATGTACGCCGAGATCTTCGCGGGCATCCACGAAGATCCGAAGGATCATCTCGATGTTGTTTTCGAGGCGAATCACGACGAGATGATCCTCGTGAAGGACATACCTCTGTATTCGATGTGCGTCCCCTCCAAAGAGCGCCTAAATACTCCGTTCGGTGTCACAAGGGCATCCGACGTCAAGTTGGGGGACCGCCTGTTTGCTTTTGACGATGAGGGTCGGCTAGTACAAACGACGGTCACGTCCATCGGATGGAGAAGAGCCGCTGAGGTGGTCGAGCTGACGGCCGGTCCATTGAAACTGCGGGTAACTCCCGAGCATCCGATTCAGACCCCCGATGGTTGGAGATCCGCTGGCTCCCTCCAAGCCAGCGACAAGATCGCAGGCGTCGAGCCGAGGAAGCTATGCCAGTCGCGGTGGCCCGTCATAGAGGGGTATGCGCTCGGCTATGCCCTGGGGACAATCGGGAGCGATGGAAGCGTTCAAGACGGACGGCGTGTTTCGGTTGTCGTCAATGACCTGGCCTTCGCGACCCGATTTGCTCGTTCGCTGAACGTCGCCTTCGGCATCGAACGTCCGGTCGAACCCATCATGGTCCCCAGTGGTTACCTTGGCCGCGACGTCCAGATGTATCGGGTTCGCTTCGTTTCCCGACGGGTAGCTTCGCTAGTACTTCATTGGTTTGGAGGATCGAAGGCGACGAAGGAGTTCCATTTCCCGTGGGTAGTTCTTCGCTCCAAGGAAATGATGGACGGTTTCCTGGACGGCTATGTCGACGGTGACGGGTGCGCCGTCAAGTCGCAGCCGGGAGCCCGGATGATCATCACCAGCAATGAACACTTCGCGGAGGAGCTCGCTGATGTGATCGGGATACCGGTGGGGACTGGTTCAAGGGAGGGAATGTTCAAGCTCTACCTTTCTAAGGAATGGCATCTACCCAAGTACGGGCGCAAGGGCTTCCGCTCGAAAGACGTTCCGCTCTTGCCGCCGGACGCCGAATGGTGGGAGCTTGATTCAATTGAACGAGTGCCTCAAGGGGGGACGAAGCCTTTCCGTGTTTATAGCTTTGAGTGTCGGCCTTATCCCAGCTTCCTGGTTGGCGGCGTCCACACGCATAATTGTGAACATCACACCATTCCGTTTTTTGGCAAAGCTCATGTTGCTTACATCCCGAATAAGAAGGGCCAGATAACCGGTCTCTCCAAGATCGCTCGCATGATCGACGTTCTATCCAAGCGGCCACAGGTCCAGGAGAGATTGACCACTCAGATCGCGAGCGCGCTTGAAGAAGCGCTGGAGCCGCGAGGCGTGCTTGTTGTCATCGAAGCCGAGCACCTCTGCATGAGCATGCGAGGGATCAGGAAGCCCGGAACCTCGACCGTGACTTCCGCCGTCAGGGGAATCTTCCGGACCAACGACGCCACGCGGGCGGAGGCCATGGGCCTCATCTTTCATTAGTTCTGCGGATCGTCGAGACGATCCGCTTCTGTGTCCCCGGCGGCCTGATCTGGCATCGAGTCCCCGGCCGGGTGCCTGATCTGGCATTGCGTCTCCGGCCTAGACTCTGCTGATGGAACTGTTGATGCGGGGCCACTCGCTGTCTCTGGATCGGTGTGTCGTGATGGGGGTGCTGAACGTCACCCCCGATTCCTTCTCCGACGGTGGGCTCTGGTTCGACCATCAGAGCGCGATCAAGCACGGGGTCGAGATGGTCGCTCAGGGGGCCGGGATCATCGATGTCGGCGGGGAATCCACGCGCCCCGGCTCCGAACCCGTGCCGGAGGACGAGGAACTACGCAGGGTGATGCCGGTCATCGAGGCTCTCGTCGCCGAGATCGACGTCCCGCTCTCCATCGATACACGCAAGGCCTCGGTGGCGATGGCCGCCGTCGAAGCAGGTGCTCGTATCGTCAACGACACCTCCGGCGAGACGGCCGATGAAGAGATGGGTTCGGTGGCCGTCGAGACGGGTGCCGCGATCGTCGTGATGCACTCCCGCGGCACGCCGGCGACGATGCGTTCGTTGACCGAGTACGGGGACGTCGTCGCTGATGTCGGCGCGTTCCTCGAGGGCCGGGCGCACGAGCTCGAGGCGATGGGTGTGGACCACCGTTCGATCGTTCTCGATCCAGGTTATGGATTCGCCAAGACGCCGCTTCAGAACCTCACGATGCTCAGGAGGATCGACGAGCACCTCGAGCTCGGGTATCCGCTTCTCGCCGGCACCTCCAGGAAGTCGTTCATCGGTGCCACCTTGGACCTGCCCGAGGAGCAGCGCCTCGAAGGCACCGCGGCGACCGTCGCGTGGGCTGTGTCGAAGGGAGCACAGATGGTCCGGGTCCACGACGTGGAGGCGATGGTGCGGACGGTGAGGATGATCGAAGCGATCACGAATGCGCAATGAGGACAAAGTCATGAGTGATGCCATCAAGATCTCGGAGCTGATCGTCGACGCCCGCATCGGGGTGAGTGACGAGGAGCGCGCCGTCACGCGGCCGCTGAGGATCGACATCTCGATGACCACCGACACGAGCGCGGCCGGCCAGAGCGATGATCTCGAGGAAACCGTCGGCTACGACGTGGTCGTGGTGGCGGTCGCTGACCTGGTCAGGGCCCGGGCGCGGAAGCTCCTCGAGCACCTGGCCGAGGAGATTGCGGCCCTGATACTCACATTCGATGGCGTCTCCTCCGTTACGGTAGAGGTGGAAAAGGGAAACCCTCCGATCGAAGAGAACATCCGAGCGGTTTCGGTACGCATCACCCGGCCGTAAACCGTCCGAGAGAGGCCCCATGGTCACGTCTTACATAGCGATCGGATCGAACGTAGGAGAACGAAGAACGTTCTGCCGGGAGGCGGTCGCGTTCCTCGGTGAGACTCCGGGCGTCGACGTCATCGCGACCTCGAGTCTGTATGAAACCTCCCCCGTGGGTGGCCCCCCTCAACGCTCGTTCGTGAACGCCGTGGTGAAGATCGAGACCTCTCTGTCTCCTCGGGCACTACTCGATCTCTGCAAGAGGATCGAGGCTCGCCTCGGCCGGGAGCCCGGAGATCTCAGGTGGGGGCCGCGGGTCGCCGATCTCGACGTTCTCCTCTTCGACGACGTGAAGGTCAACGAACCCGATCTCGAGATCCCTCACCCGCGCATGACCACCAGGGCTTTCGTGCTCATCCCTCTGATCGAGATCGATCCCGAGGTCGCCGACCCGTGGGGGATGCCCTACAGAGATCTCGTCGACGAGGCCGAGGGTGACGTGCGTCTGATGGAGCCGTTCTAAGAGTCATGCGTAAGGCTCTGGCTGTGTCGGCAACAACTGCTCTCCTACTCGGTCTGCTTGCTGTGGTACCGGTCTCGGCCCGAAGCGATCGACCCAATGTCGTTCCGGGACGCTCCACTTCCACTCCTTCGTTCGTGACGGGGATCGAGACGGCTCCGCGCACGGGCTCGCCGGCAGATGTGGCGCGGTCATACCTCCGCGATAACGCCGGCCGTTACGGGATCAGCGATACCGACAACGATCTCGAGGTGCTCGCCGTAGCGAGGAAGGGTGCGCGGGCTATGGTGCGTTTCGGCCAGCGATACCAGGGCGTAGAGGTGTTCGGCGCTCAGTATCTCGTGCACATGGTCAAGGAGGATGGCGGTTACGCGGTCACCTCGACGAATGGTCACTACTTCACGAACATCAGTACGTCAACCACACCACGTTTCGATGCCGCAGCGGCCAAGCATCTGGCGACCGCTCGTGCGCGTCGCAACATCAAGGTGTCCAAAGTCGACTCGCATCCGCTAACGATCCTGCCCGACGGCACCGGCGCTCTCGCGTATCACTTCACCGTGTGGGGCTCGACGCTGAGGGGGGGCCCGGTCAAGTACGAGATGTTCCTCGACGCCCGCACCGGCGGCATCGCGTTCATGTTCGACAACCTGCAGCACGACACCATCCAGGGCCAGGATTCACATGATGATCTGGTTCCGCTCGAGGTCACCACCACCACCGGGACATCGACGTGGGAATTAAGGGACCAGTCACGCAGCATGTTCGAAACCGGTGGTGGGGAGATCACCACACACGATGTCAGGGGAGATCTCGATTACACCGGTACGGACGCGAACATGGTCGTCGCCTCGGCCGACCCCTTCACCGACGATCGGTCCGCCTCCGAGGCTCACTGGGGCGCGGGAGTGACCTACGACTTCTACGAGTCGCTCGGGCGCAGCTCCATCAACGGGAACCCACTCGCGCCCCTCTCGATCAAGTCCTCGGTCCACTTCGAGGAGGTTCCGGGAGAGGGCTACTGCAACGCGTTCTGGGATGGAACCCAGATGGTTTACGGAGACTGCCTGCTGGCGGAGGGCGAGACCTATCCACTCACGGCGGATCTCGACATCGTCGGGCACGAGCTGACCCACGGAGTTACCCAGTACACCGCGAACCTCGTGTACGCGAACCAGTCCGGGGCGATGAACGAAGGCATTTCCGACTACTTCGGCAACGCGATCGATGCCAATGCCAACAGTCTCGACCTGTCGGACCCCACTGCCGGTTACCTCGCCGAGGATCTGTGTCAAAGCGACACACCACCTCCTCCGATCGAGACGGCCAGCGGCTGGCGTTGTCCGGAGCGCGACCTGAACGACGGGCGGACGACCGACGACTTCATCTACTACCTGATCGACTTCGACAACGGCGGTGTGCACCTGAACTCCACGATCTACGCCGGGGCGCTGTGGGACTTTCGTGAGGCGCTCGACGCGACCGACGAGCAGGGGGGTAGCGACCGGGCGGACGCATACGTCTACAAGGCGCTTGCCGATTTCATGACGCCCCTCGATGACTTCGTCGACGGACGCACCGCTCTGATCGAAGCGATCACCGAGCTCGGTCGCCCGACCATGGTCGATGACCTCGCTGCCGCGAACGCGGCGTTCGATGGGAAGGGCATCGTGGCCGGCTGGGACACCGAACCAGGCAACGACGCCACGATCCTCGTCGAGGACGTTCTACCGGTCGGGTTCCTCATCTCCCCACCTCAGGTGAGCGGCAAGAGGTTCATCATCGGGGACTACGGGGACAAGGAGCAGGCGTGTTGTGTTGCCGAGCAGATCTTCGTCGGCAACACCTCCGTCCCGGTCGACTACACGAAGGTGAGCTTCGACCAAGCCGACGCGCTGAACGACGAGACACCCGACCTTGGAGGGAGGCAGGCGGTCTGGGCTCACCTGCGCGCGGCTCCGTCCGGCGCTCTCGACTTCGACATCAACGGTCGCAAGATCGGGACCAACAAGAAGCAGCACCTGGCCGGTGGCAAGGGCTTCCAGTGGTTCCCGTCCATCTGGGGCAGATTGCTCGCCTGGGAGGACACCCGTGGAGACGGCGACATCTATGCCAGGAAGATCGGCGGCAAGGCGCGGAGGCTGACCGGCGCCGGCTTGCAGATGAACCCACAGGTGCAGGGGAACTGGATCGTCTGGCAGGACCTCAAGGGCGGTACCAACATCGGGATGTACAACTGGAAAACGAAGAAGACCAAGACGATCAAAGCCTCCGAAATCAGTTACTTCGGTCCTCCGGGGACGGGACCCGGCTACGTGTACTGGTACGAGGACGTTGACGGAAAAGATGGCTTCGGAGCGATCAGGCGGGCCCGCTTCGGCTCGTCCACGGTCGAGACCGTCGTGAAGGAGAACGATCCGAACTCTCCGTGGTGGTTCGCCAACACGGGTCAACTGATCCCGTCGGCCAACAAGAAGTACGTGACCTATTACGACGAGTGGGCGTTCCTCGGCGGCCCGGGCGGATCCATCGTCGATACCAGAGAGATCGGGCGCGACGTCTGGATCGTCAAGACCTCCGGAGGTTCGCCGCAGAAGATCAGTCAGAACATCGGCGATCAGGCTTACCCCGCGGCCCTGTCCGGAAGGGCTCGCAAGGCCATGTGGATCGATTCGTCGCAAGGCCGGTCTGACCTGATGAGGAACTGAACCAGGCGAAACATGGTCCATGTTTCGTTCGCCTATGCTTCGCTCCCGACCGGTACCCCCCGTGGACTGGAGCGAGACATGTCGATCCCACCCTCGTCACCTTTCACCTTCACGCTGGCCGGCGCGGGTTGCGTCGGCACGGCGGTCGCCGTGCTTCTGGCGCGCGCCGGCCACATGCCCGTTGGAACCGCCTCCCGGAGCGCCGGGTCGGCCGAGCGAGCGGCCGGCCTGCTGGGGGCGGAGGCCTACTCGGTCGCCCGACTCCCCCCGGCCGATGTCGTGCTCGTCGGCGCCCCCGATGATGCGATCGCCGAGGTCGCAGGGCTGGTGCCCGCCGTACGGGGATCCGTCGTGTGGCACTTCGCGGGGGCACGGGGTCTTGGCCCCCTGGAGCCGGCGCTGTCCAGGGGCGCTCTCGGCGCCGCCCTGCATCCCGTCCAGGCGTGTCCTTCGATCGAGGCGGCCACCCTGCGTCTCCCCGGCAGCGCATGGGGGGTGACCTGTTCGGATGAGCTGCGGGAGTGGGCTCAGGTAGTGATCACCGGGGATCTCCGCGGGATCCCCGTCACCGTTGCCTCGAAGGATCGACCGGCGTGGCACGCGTCGTCGGTTATCACCGCCAACGGTATCTCCGCGCTCCTGTCTGCTGGGGAACGGGTCCTCGGTTCGATCGGAGTGGATGACCCCATCGCGGTTCTCGGGCCGATCGCAGCGGGCGTGATCGCCAACGCGCGCGAGGCGGGCGGAGCCACCGCGACCCTCACCGGCCCGGTGGTCAGGGGAGAGGTGGCCGTTATCGAACGGCACCTCGCCGCGCTCGAGGGGACCGAAGGTCGTGCTCCATATGCGACGGCGACGCGGATGATCATCGCGGCCGCGGTCGCGTCGGGGCGGATCGACAACGAGACCGCCGCGAAGATGAGCGCGCTTCTGGGCGACGAACGATGAAGATCGTCAGGACCGCCGGCGCCATCCGAGAGGAAGTACGAGCCGAGCGTGCGCGGGGTAGCTCGGTCGGTCTCGTGCCGACCATGGGTGGCCTCCACGAAGGCCATCTTTCGCTCGTCCGGAGGGCCCGGGAGGAGAACGACGTCGTGGTCGTGAGCATCTTCGTGAACCCCCTGCAGTTCGGCCCGGGCGAGGACCTCGACGCCTACCCGCGCGACGAGGAGAGGGACGTTCTGCTGCTCGACGGAGCGGGGGCCGGCATCGTGTTCGTGCCGCCGGTCGAGGAGGTTCATCCCGAGGACCGAGCGACGACGGTGACCGTCGGCGGCTTGAGTGAGGTCTTGGAGGGTGCGCACCGGCCCGGTCACTTCGACGGTGTCTGTACGGTCGTTGCCAAGCTCTTCAATCTCGTCGGTCCAGAGCGCGCGTACTTCGGTCAGAAGGACGCGCAGCAGGCAGCGGTCTTGAAGCGGATGATCGAGGATCTCGGGTTCCCTCTCGATCTGGTTGTCTGTCCGATCGTTAGAGAGCCCGACGGGCTCGCGCTGAGCAGCCGCAACGCGTATCTCTCAGCTTCGGAGAGGGGGCAGGCGAAGGTCCTCTTCCGCGCTCTGCAAGCGGGGAGACCTCTCGCCGAGGCGGGGGACTACGTGGCGGCAGAGAAGGAGATGCTGCGGGTCCTCCGGACCGAGGAAGGCGTCGCGCCCGACTATGCCGCAGCCGTCGATGCGGATACCTTTGGGCCCCCGCTGCCGGGGGGCCGGGTCCTGCTCGCGGTCGCAGCGCGCGTCGGCCCCGCCAGATTGATCGACAACATCGATCCTGATATGGAGGAGACGAGCTGATGCTGTTGACCGTCGATGTTGGCAACACCCAGACCCTCATCGGGGTGTTTGAGAAGGACCGCCTCGAGCACGAGTGGCGAGCGTCGACGGACCCCAAGAGAACCGCTGATGAACTAGCGCTTCTGTTCGGTGAGTTCCTCCAACTGGCCGACCTTTCCTTCTCGCGGCAGATCACCGGCGTTGCCATCTCTTCGGTGGTGCCGAAGGCGACCCAGGAACTGCGAGAGATGACCCTCCGCTACTTCGGGTTCCCTCCCGTGATCGTCGAGCCGGGGGTTAAGACGGGGATAGCCGTGCTTACCGACAATCCACGGGAGGTTGGTGCCGACCGGATCGCGAACGCGGTCGCCGCTCATGAGATGTTCCCGTCGAGATCGGTGGTCATCGTTGATTTCGGTACCGCGATCACAGTCGATGCGGTGTCGGCGGACGGTCAGTACCTGGGCGGCGCGATCGCCCCGGGGGTGGAGACTGCTGCGTCCGCGCTGTTCTCATCGACGGCCCAGATCCGGCGGGTCCAGCTACTGGTTCCCGAATTCGCCATCGGAAAGACGACGGTCGGAGCGGTTCAATCAGGCATCATGTTCGGCACCGCCGCACTCGTAGACGGGCTCGTAGAGCGCGTGGCCAATGAACTGGACGGCGATGTCGAGGTCATCGCAACGGGCGGGCTGGCACCGGTGATTATCGAACACTGCAAGACGATCCAGCGCTTCGAGCCGATGTTGACGCTCAACGGTTTGAGATTGATCTTCGAACGTAATATCGACTGACAAGCCGCAGGAGGAAAATGACGGAGAGCTCCAGCTACCCCTACTCCTTCGACCGCACCGCGCTGGCGGTGGATATACAGACGCGCCATGGATCTCTCGAACCGGGTGGGGAGAGCGGCGACGTCGTCCACGTGGCCGGCCGGGTAAGGACGGTCAGGACGCATGGGAAGGTGGCATTCGCCGACGTCGAGGACCCGTCCGGTCGCGTCCAGCTGTTCGCAACGATCGGGGTCCTGGGCGAGGACGGGATGGCCTCGTTCGCGGAACTGTCGGTGGGGGACATCGTCGGGGCCGAAGGCGAGGTCGTGATGACCCGTCGCGGTGAACTGTCCGTGAAGATAACGTCGACGGTGATCCTGGCCCCCTGCCGGCGCTCGATGCCGGACTCCTGGCACGGGGTATCCGATATCGAGGTTCGGTACCGGCAGCGTTACCTCGATCTGATCGTCAACCCCGAGACCCGGGTGGCGATCGACGCGCGAGCGAAGGCGAACGCCGCGATCCGCTCGTTCCTCGAGGCCCGCGGTTTCATCGAGGTCGAGACACCCCTGCTGCAGCCGGTCGCTGGTGGCGCGGTGGCGAGGCCGTTCGTGACCCATCACAACGCTCTCGACATCGATCTCTACCTCCGTATCGCTCCCGAGCTCTACCTCAAGAGATTGCTGGTCGGCGGGATCGAGAAGGTCTACGAGCTCAACCGCAGCTTCCGCAACGAGGGCGTCTCCACGCAGCACACTCCCGAGTTCACGATGCTCGAGGCGTACGAGGCATACGTCGATTACCACCACACGATGTCGTTGGTCGAGGAGCTCGTACGCGCGGTCGCGACGGAGGTCACCGGTGGAACCTCGATCGAGACGTCCGAGGGCCCGATCGATCTCGCCGAGCCTTTCGCGCGCGTCACGATGTTCGAGGCCATCGCATCGAACGGTGGTCCTGACGTTAGCGATGCCTGGAGTAGCGGTGATCACGACGAGGTGCGGGCGGCCGCTACCGGTGCGGGCGTGAAGCTGGATCCGAAGTGGTCTCCGGGCAAGGTCCTCATGGAGCTATTCGAGGCGGTCGCCGAGAAGAAGCTGGTCCGGCCCACGTTCGTGTGTGGGATGCCGAAGGATGTCTCGCCGCTCGCCAAGGATCATCGCGCGATCGACGGGTTCACCGAACACGCCGACCTCATCATCGGCGGGATGGAGATCGCCCCGATCTATTCCGAGCTGAACGATCCCGACGAGCAGCGCCGGCGGTTCGAGGCCCAGATGAAGGCAAGGGCCGCGGGGGATGACGAGGCGGCGATGGCGGATGAGGACTTCCTCGAAGCTCTCGCCTACGGGATGCCGCCGGCCGGGGGCTTCGGCCTGGGCGTCGATCGGCTGTTGCGCTTCCTCCTGGGCGTGGGCTCGCTGCGCGACGTGATCTTGTTCCCGATCCTGAAACCCGAGCAGAAGGACTCTCCCGTCTCCGACTAAGCGGGTATGGATGCGAGGATGCAGCCCGTGAGCGATTCAGAAATCACCCCCCTGAGCTGCACGCCCGCCGCGATCAGGAAAGCATGAGCAGGCGGCACCTCGCAGCGGTCCTCGTCCTGTTGACCCTTCCCCTCGTGGCGTGCGAGGGAGAGGCGGTCGACGATCCCTTCCCGGTCAGGTCGCCGGTCGGACTACCCACTTCATCCGACAGCCTGGTGATCGGTCTGGTGGGGACCCTCTCCGGTCCGGAATCGTGGCGTGGAGAGGATGCCTTCGAGGGCGCCGATCTCGCGGTGCACGAATTGAACCACGGCCGGCCCGATGGTGCGATGCCGATCGAGCTCATAGCGCTCGACGATGAGGGTGATATCGAAAAGGCGAAGGCGCGGATCGAGGAGATCGCCGGACTCGAGCGATCCATCGGCCTCATCTACGCCGGTCCTCCGGGGGCCCTCGCAGCGTCTGAGGACGTTCTCGCCGCGCGGGGCATCGCCGGGATCAGCATCTTTGGTGATCTCTATGGGCGCGAAGCTCTCACCAAGCACACGTTCCAAGCTGCTCCCTCGAAGGTGTGGGAGGCACGCCGGCTCGCCTCGTACCTGGGGCGCGACCGTGGGTACCGAAAGATCGGGATCATCGCCCCGAACGACGACGAGGGTAAGAGCGCGATCGAGTCCCTCCGAGCGTCCGCTCCGCCCCGCACCGTGGTGATCGGCGTTACGTACGTCGGGTCGGTGCTGCTCGAGGGGTCTCTGGATGAACTCCGCAACGCTCATGTCGAGGCCGTGGTAGTCGACGGCTCACCGGGGGCGTTCCGGTCTGCGATCGACGCGCTCACCGAGATGGGAGCCCTCTACGAAGGGACGGAGTCTGCCCGGATAGCCTCGGCGCGCCCGAGAGACCGGCGAGCGAGGGTCACCACGGGCTGGTGGCACCCTCAGCTGGCAGGTTTCGACGCCGCGATCAGCCCCCGGGTCGGGACCGGGGTTCCCCCGGGAACGGTCGCCTCGGATTCGTACGCGCGCGGGGTCCACTACCTCCCGGTGCCGAGCTTCAGATCGTTCCGTATCGCATTCGAGGAATGGTGGGACCAGCCACCTCTCGGTTGGGAGCAGCGTTCCTACGACGCCGTGCGGTTGATCGGGTGGGGGGCCGAGCGAGCCGAGCCGGGGGCCGATCTCAGCACCGAGATCGAAGCGACCCGTGACCAGAGGTTCGGTGGTCTCGACATAACCCTCGGTCCCGACGACCACACGATGATCGACCAGATGAGGGTGGGGCTGTGGGTCGTCCCGCGCTCCGCGGCGACCGTCAAGGAACGCGACCGCCTGCCGGAGAACCTCCCCTGGGTCCCCCTCGCAAGGGGGTTCTCTCTCAACGGAAAGGTCACCGATGTGGCTCCCGAGGACTGGGATGACCTCTTCCGCAAGGCTCCTCCGGAGGGCGCTCCACCACCCAGGAACGGCCTCTGGCGATTCGGAGTGGCGACCCCCAGGTCCGATCCCTGGGTTTGAGTCCTTCGGTCGAACGCGAAACTCCCTCTCCGCTTCACTTAGGCACGACCGTGGGCGTGCCGATGGAGCAATCGAGGGGCGAAAGATCCCACAAACCTGCCCCCGGCCCAGTTTGGTAGCGGATAGTTGGGTAGGGGAACGGATCGGACGTCTCGAACGTTCTAATAGCTGTAAGTGCGGATGGGATTACAGGGTCCTTCTCCGTATAATCAAGTAAGTAAGGGCAACCGCCGGGCACGACCCGTCCCCGGCGGAGACGAACGTAGAGGAGGCGTGGCCCAAGTGTTCGAACGATTCACAGACAGGGCCCGCAGAGTGGTCGTTCTCGCGCAGGAAGAGGCGAGACTTCTAAATCACAACTACATCGGTACCGAGCACATCCTGCTCGGTCTGATCCATGAAGGCGAAGGCGTCGCGGCGAAAGCCCTCGAGTCGCTGGGGATCTCGCTCGAGAAGGTCCGCCAGCAGGTCGAGGAGATCATCGGCGCGGGACAGTCGCCTCCCTCGGGCCACATCCCGTTCACCCCACGAGCTAAGAAGGTGCTCGAGCTCTCGTTGCGCGAAGCGCTACAGCTCGGTCACAACTACATCGGCACCGAGCACATCCTGCTCGGGCTCATCCGCGAGGGCGAAGGCGTTGCCGCCCAGGTTCTCGTCAAGCTGGGGGCCGATCTCGGTCGTGTTCGCCAGCAGGTGATCCAGCTTCTGTCCGGTTACTCGGGCCAGAAGGGCGAGCCGACAGCGGCCGGCACCGGCGGCGGCGAATCCCCGCAAGGATCGTTGGTGCTCGACCAGTTCGGGCGCAACCTGACCCAGAACGCTCGTGAGAACAAGCTCGACCCGGTCATCGGTCGCGAGAACGAGATCGAGCGCGTCATGCAGGTGCTGTCTCGCCGTACCAAGAACAACCCCGTTCTGATCGGTGAGCCCGGCGTCGGCAAGACCGCGATCGTCGAGGGCCTCGCGCAGGCGATCGTCAAGGGCGAGGTGCCCGAGACACTCGAGAACAAGCAGCTCTACACGCTCGACCTAGGTGCTCTCGTGGCCGGGTCCCGCTACCGCGGCGACTTCGAGGAGCGTCTCAAGAAGGTCCTCAAGGAGATCAAGACCCGCGGCGACATCATCCTGTTCATCGATGAGCTCCACACGCTCGTCGGCGCAGGCGCCGCCGAAGGTGCCATCGACGCGGCCAGCATCCTCAAGCCGATGCTGGCTCGTGGTGAGCTTCAGACGATCGGCGCAACGACGCTCGATGAGTACCGCAAGCACCTCGAGAAGGACGCGGCGCTCGAGCGCCGGTTCCAGCCGATCAAGGTCCCGGAGCCGTCGGTCGCTCACACGATCGAGATCCTCAAGGGACTGCGCGACCGCTACGAGGCGCACCACCGGGTCAACATCACGGACCAGGCCCTCGTCGCTGCCGCCAACCTTGCACACCGTTACATCTCCGACCGCTTCCTGCCCGACAAGGCGATCGACCTGATCGATGAGGCCGGGTCCAGGTTGCGCATCCGCAGGATGTCGGCACCGCCCGACCACCGCGAGCTCGAGGACAAGATCGCCGACGTTCGTCGCAAGAAGGAAGAGGCGATCGAGCAGCAGGACTTCGAACGAGCCGCGTCGTTCCGCGATGAGGAGAAGACCCTCATGGAGGAGCGCTCGCTCAAGGAATCCGAGTGGAAGACCGAGCAGGGCGACGCATTCGCCACGGTCGATGAGGAGCAGATAGCCGAGGTCCTGTCGTCGTGGACCGGCATCCCCGTTACCTCGCTGACCGAGGAGGAGACGGCCAAGCTGCTGCGCATGGAGGACGAACTTCACAAGCGGATCGTTGGTCAGCACGATGCCATCTCCGCGGTGTCCCGTTCGATCCGCAGGACGCGTGCGGGCCTCAAGGATCCCAAGCGCCCTGCCGGTTCGTTCATCTTCCTCGGCCCATCGGGTGTCGGTAAGACCGAAACTGCGAAGGCTCTCGCCGAGTTCATGTTCGGTGATGAGGACGCGCTGATCATGCTCGACATGTCCGAGTACATGGAGAAGCACACGGTTAGCCGTCTGGTCGGCTCGCCTCCGGGCTACGTCGGCTACGAAGAGGGCGGCCAGCTGACTGAGGCCGTCAGGCGTCGTCCGTATTCGGTCGTGCTGCTGGACGAGATCGAGAAGGCGCACCCGGACGTGTTCAACACGCTGCTGCAGATCCTCGAGGACGGTCGTCTGACCGATGCTCAGGGCAAGGCGGTCGACTTCAAGAACACGGTCATCATCATGACCTCGAACCTCGGTACCAGGGACATCCGTAAGCCGCAGATGGGCTTCGGGACCCAGGGCAGCGACATCAGTTACGAGAAGATGAGGGACAAGGTCAACGACGAGCTCAAGAAGAGCTTCCGTCCCGAGTTCCTCAACCGTATCGACGAGGTCATCGTCTTCCACGAGCTCAGTCGACCCGAGGTTCACTCGATCGTCGATCTGCTCATCAAGCGGGTCGTGGAGCACCTCAAGAGCCAGGATGTCGAACTCGAGCTCACCGATTCGGCGAAGGACAAGCTGGTGTCTACCGGGTACGACCCGTCACTCGGTGCTCGTCCGCTAAGGCGAGCGATCCAGCGGCTGATCGAGGATCCGCTGTCCGAGAAGATCCTGTGGAAGGAATTCGAGGCCGGTGACACGATCATCGTCGATACCGAGGGCGAGGGAGACGACGCGGAGATCGTGTTCCACAAGGTTGAGCGGTCTCCCGACATCATCCCGGTCGAGCTGGCGGGCGCCGGAGCGTCGGCCGACGAGGGCGATTCCTCCGACTAAGATCAACTGAGTTTCCACCGGGTGTCCGCCAAGAGGACATCTGGTGGAGCAAAAGATAGGCCCGACGCCGAGGTTCGCCTCCGTCGGGCTTTTCTTGTCTCACGTCCTCTCTAGGGTTGCCGGATGGCAAAGGAACGCGTCACCCACAACTGCACGTCCTGTGGATTCTCCAGCCCCAAGTGGTTCGGGCGGTGTCCCGATTGCGGCGCGTGGAGTACCGCCGCCCAGCAGGGAGGCGATGGTCCCACTTCCGGGGTGACCGTTCTCGGTTCCGGTGGGGCGGCCCTCCACCGGTTCTCGACCGGTATCGACGAGGTCGACCGCGTGCTTGGTGGTGGGTTCGTGGCCGGTACCTGCGCCCTCCTTGCGGGGGAGCCCGGGATCGGGAAATCGACGATCGTCCTGCAGTTGCTCCAGGGGATGTTGAGCTCGGGCCGCAAGACCCTCCTCGTTACCGGCGAGGAGTCGCTCGATCAGGTGGCGCTGCGCGGTTCGCGTCTTGGCATCGACGCCGAGCGGTTCCGGGCGCTGTCGACCACGTCGCTCGAGACCGTGCTCTCCGCCTCCAAGGCCGAAGCGCCCCAAGTGCTGGTCATCGATTCGATCCAGACACTCGAGACATCCGCAGCCGAACAGGGGGCCGGCTCGGTCGTGCAGGTACGCGACTGCGCCGCTCACCTCACCCGTCACGCGAAGGAATCCGGAACGATCGTGGTGCTGGTCGGCCACGTCACGAAGGAAGGAACCGTCGCGGGGCCTAAGACGCTCGAGCACGTCGTCGATGTCGTGCTGACCCTCGAGGGCGAGCGCACCGGTACGGTTCGCTTGCTCCGTGCCGCCAAGAACAGGTTCGGTTCCTGCGAAGAGACGGGCGTCTTCGTGATGTCGGAGAGTGGCCTCGAGCCGGTGGCCGATCCTTCGGCGATGCTGCTGGCCGACCGGCGCCCGGGCGTCCCCGGATCGGTGGTGTTTCCGGGGCTCGAAGGAACGAGGCCCCTGATGGTTGAGATCCAGGCGCTCGTCGCCAAGAGCGATCTGGCGCAGCCGCGCCGTGTGCCGATCGGTCTGGACCCTCGGCGCCTCAGCCTCCTCCTCGGAGTGCTCTCCCTCCACGCGGGCGTCGATCTCCACGGGCTCGACGTTTTCGCCGCCGCGGCCGGGGGCCTGGCGATCAAGGAGCCGGCTTCGGATCTGGCCGTTGCGCTCGCCCTTCTGTCGGCCGCGCGCCGCCGACCGGTTCCCGCCGAGATGGTCGTGATGGGCGAGGTCGGTCTCGGCGGCGAGGTGCGGCGCGTCCCGGGGATCGAACGGCGTCTGTCAGAAGCCGCGCGCCTCGGCTTCACAACGGCCCTCATCCCCAACGGGATCACCAAGATCCCGAAGGCGATGAGCTGCATCGTGGTACCCGACGTTCTCGCCGCGTCTCGCGAGCTGGGAGCGACGCTCCAGGCCGTGGACGCGGGTTAGCGAGCCATGGCGTGCCGTCCGGCCGCCGGGCCTCGCCCGGCTGCCAGAGATTCCCTCGTGGTAAACTCAAGCATCCGCTCGGGCCGTGATCGACGAGGGATCTGAGAATTGACGGGCGAAAGCGATGTCAGTTTGAAGATCCCGAGGCTCGAAGTTCTCGGGTTCAGAGGCGCAGCAGTCGGCACGCGCCGGGTGTAGGGAGGTTACTTCGTGGGATTCAAAGTAGGGGACAAGGTCGTTTACCCGCATCACGGTGCTGCCATTATCGAGCGTCTCGAGGACAAAGAGATGTTCGGCGAGAAGCGGGAGTACTTCATCCTCCAGCTTGCCTACGGAGAGCTAACCCTTATGGTCCCGGTCGACTCGACCGAGGAGGTCGGCCTCCGAGACGTGACGCCGGCCAAGGAGATGCCGAAGGTCTTCAAGGTCCTGCAGAAGAACGAGCCCACCCAGAACACCACGAACTGGTCTCGTCGTTTCAAGGCCAACGTCGAGAAGCTCCGTTCCGGCGACATCTACAAGGTCGCCGAGGTCGTTCGCAGCCTTCACCAGCGCGACAAGGAGAAGGGTCTCTCGGCCGGCGAGAAGCGGATGCTCACGAAGGCTCGTCAGATCCTGGTCTCCGAGCTCACGTTCTCGAAGAACTGTAACGAGGAAGCCGCCGAGCAGATGCTGGACGAGGTCCTGGGATAACTCCTTCCCCGCGGCCTGCAGCGATCCTCGTAGCGGGAGGCCGCGGCGAGCGCGCTCGATCCGGCGCCGATGACATCCCGAAGCAATTCCGGCCCCTCGGGGGGCGCCCGTTGATCTCGTGGTCGTATGACGTCCTGCGCGCCGCAGGATGCGATCCGGTGGTGGTAGTGGCCCCGGATGAATTCCACGATCTGGTCCGTTCCGCGCTTGGTGCTCGCACCACTCTCGCGTCCGCCGGTGACGACCGGCAAGGTTCCGTTCGCAACGGCCTGGAGGAGGTGGATTCCGAGATCGTCGTGATCCACGACGCGGTCAGGCCGTTTGTGACCGCGGCGATGGTGACCGCCACCCTCCAAGCACTCGACGATCACGACGGAGCGATCATCGCCGCCCCCGTCGACGAAACCATCAAGCGGGTCGAGGGATCTGCCGTCGTGGGAACCGTCGACCGGACGGGGTTATGGCGCGCTCAGACCCCCCAGTCCTTCCGCACGGCCGTTCTCAAGAAGGCCCACCGCGAAGCGGTCGGGGACGATCGAGTTGTCACCGACGACGCCGCGCTGCTCGAGTTCTACGGAGGCTCCGTTGTCGTGGTGCCGGGCGACAACCGCAATCTGAAGATCACCTATCCGGAAGACTTCGCTCTCGCCGAAGCCCATGTGGCCTCGGGGACGGAGTCTCGATGAGGATCGGTCAGGGTTTCGATGTACACGCATTCGCCCCGGAGGGTCGTTCGCTGGTCATCGGCGGCGTGAAGATCCCTCACGACCGCGGGTTATCGGGGCACTCGGATGCCGATGTGCTCAGCCATGCGGTTGCCGACGCGCTGCTCGGGGCGGCGCGCCTCGGGGATCTGGGCTCCAATTTCCCGGGAGACGATCGCTGGAAGGATTCTTCGAGCTTGTCGATCCTCGAGGAGACGGCCCGGATGATTGGCGCCGCCGGCTACGTCATAGCGAACGTCGACGCGAGCGTCATCGCAGAGACTCCTCGGATGGCTCCCTATCGCGACGAGATGGCCTCCAACATCGCGGTCGCGCTGGGTATCGACGAGCACCTCGTCTCGGTGAAGGCGACGACCACGGATGGCCTCGGAGCCATCGGCAGGGGCGAGGGTATCGCCGCCATGGCCGTGGTCGCTCTGGAGAGGCGCTAGTTAGAGTGGGCGTATGAGCATCAAGATTTTCGATTCCAAGGTTCGCAAAGTCGTCCCCTTTGACACGCGCGAGGAGGGCAAGGTCGCCATGTACTGCTGCGGGCCGACGGTCTACAACTACATCCATATCGGGAACGCCCGCACGATGCTCTGGTTCGAGTTCATCCGGCGATACTTCGAGTATCGCGGTTACGACGTCACATACGTCATGAACTACACGGACGTCGACGACAAGATCATCGAGCGGTCCAAGATCGAGAAGATCACCCCGGATGGCATCGCCCTGAAGTACACGAAGGCGTTCGAGGATGACCTCGCCGCGATGGGGGCTGAGACCCCCGACATCGTCAGCAAGGCGACGGATCACATCGGGGGCATGATCGAAGCCATCGAGGGGCTCGTGGAGAAAGGCCTGGCTTACGAATCCGAGGGCAACGTCTGGTACTCGGTCGAGAAGTTCGACGGGTACGGAAAGCTTTCGGGCCGGACCCTCGACGACATGCGCGCGGGGGAGAGGGTCGAACCCATGCCCGGTAAGCACCATCCCCTCGATTTCTCCCTGTGGAAGGCCGCCAAGGAGGGGGAGCCGTCGTGGGACTCTCCCTGGGGACCCGGCCGGCCTGGGTGGCACATCGAGTGCTCGGTGATGTCGACCAAGTACTTGGGGATGGGCTTCGATGTCCATGGGGGCGGTACCGATCTGATCTTTCCGCACCACGAGAACGAGATCGCCCAGGCAGAAGGCCTCGAGGATTCAGAGTTCGTTAGGCACTGGATGCACGCGGGGATGGTCCAGATGGGCGCGGAGAAGATGTCCAAGTCTCTCGGGAACATCGTTCTCGCGCACGACGCGGTGGCGCAGATCGGCGGCGAGGTCCTGCGTTACTGGGCGCTGTCCGGGTCCTACCGATCTCAGGTTGTGTTCTCCGACTCGGCGCTGGACGACGCTCGCGCCTCGTACGAGCGGTGGTCGACTTTTCTCAGTTCAGCCAGACATTCCCTCGGGGACGACATGCCTGAAGCGCCCGTCCACCCGCGGCGCAAGGTCGGCGGCGAGGGCCTTGAGGGTCCCGGCTCCGAGTTCACCCAGCGATTCATCTCCTCGATGGATGACGACTTCAATTCCGCCGGCGCATTCGCGGCGGTCCACGAGCTGGTCACCGAAGGCAACAAAGCGCTCGAGGCGACCCACGGGGGCGACGTCGAGGCCCGGGCGCGTCTGATCGCACTGACGTCTTCCTTCGTCGAGCTGATTGCCGCTCTGGGGTTCGGTTTCGCCCCTTCCGAGGGTGGATCGGATGTGCTCGTGGGTGGCTTGGTGGAGTTCCTGCTCGAGATGCGCGAGCAGGCGCGTGCGGAGAAGGCATTCGAGCGTGCCGACGCGATCAGGGACAAGCTCTCCGAGCTCGGGGTCATCACCGAAGACACACCCTCCGGAACACGTTGGCGTCTCGGTGCCGCGGACTAAAGGACCCGACGACGACGAGGGTTCGTTCCTGGCCGGACGGCGTCCGGTCCTCGAGCTGCTCCGCGCTGGGAAGCCGGCCGAGAAGATCCTCGTGGCGAGCGAACTTGATCCCTCCTCGCTGATCGGCGAGATCAGGAAGCTGGCGAACGCGGCTTCGGTACCGCTCAAGAACGTGCCCAAGGTAGAGATCGACAGGATCGCCGGCGGGATGAACCACCAGGGGGTCGTGGCGGTCACCGGCCGGTATCGGTACGTGCCCCTCAAGCGCCTGCTGGAAAAGGAGTCACCCAGGCTCCTCTTCGTGGACAAGGTCACCGATCCACACAACCTCGGGTCGCTTCTGCGCTCGGCCGATGGGGCCGGCTTCTCGGGCGTGGTGATTCCCTCCCATCGATCGGCGGCGGTATCCGGCACGGTCCGGCGCGTCTCGGCGGGTGCCGCCGAGGTCGTTTCCGTGGCTCGCGTGACCAATCTCGGGCAGGCGATCGATCAGGCGAAGGCCGCCGGTGTCTGGGTGCTAGGTCTCGACGAGAAGGCGGCCGAGGACATCTGGTCCACCGATCTCGCCGAGCCGCCGGTGGGGCTGGTGTTGGGCGCTGAGGACAAAGGCATCTCGAGGGGCGTGAGAGACCGGTGCGATCAGCTCGTGAAGATCCCGACGTCGGGCCGCCTCGGATCCTTGAACGTTGCGGTCGCGGGAGCCATCGCGATGTTCGAGGTAGCAAGACGGGCGAACATACAGTCGTGAACATGTTCGGTTTGGGCGCACCCCTGATCGACGTTCCGGACGAGGATCTCGTCGAACTGGCTCGTACGGGAGAGGCGATTCAGAAGGACGTCGATCGCCCGATCCGCAACCAGACAGAAGCACGCCCCGCTCAACTCCTACGTTTCTCTCAACAGATCGCTGGCTGATGACGAGGTCGAAAGCGCGCCGTTCGAAGAAACCATCGTCGGAAGCGAGATCAGCGACCCCGCCGAATTGGTCGTCTCCGCGGAGGCCCTCGAGCGGATCAGGTCGTCGATGGGCGAGGTGCTCTCCTCTCTCGAAATCGATGTTCTGCGTCTGTACATGGACGGGAAGACCTACCTGGAGATAGCCGACATCCTCGGTCGACACGTGAAGTCGATCGACAACGCGCTTCAACGGATCAAGAAGAAGCTGGAAGAGCATCTCGATCGAAGCGCCCCCGGGTTCGGCTAGTTGCGGGATACCCTTTGCAGGATGCTGGAGTAGCTCAGTTGGTAGAGCAGCCGATTTGTAATCGGCAGGTCGCAGGTTCGACTCCTGTCTCCAGCTCGACCGGATGGGCAAGTGACTAACGGAGTCGAACTTGGGCGACGAGAAGAAGATCCCGGAAGGGCAAACACCCCCGGATGCATCCCACGATTCTCCCTGGGAGACGGCCCTGGCGCAGCTCGATGAGGCTGCCGAGCTCATGGGACTTGCCCCCGGCGTGCATGAGATCCTGCGAGTCCCCAAGCGGTCGCTCATCGTGTCCGTCCCTTTCCGGATGGACGACGGTTCCACCCGGGTCTACCAAGGCACCCGCGTCCATCACAACGTCACCCGCGGCCCGGCTAAGGGCGGCATCCGGTACCACCCGGATATGGGGTTCGATGAGACGAAGGCCCTGGCGATGTGGATGACGTGGAAGTGTGCGGTCGTCGATATCCCGTTCGGTGGTGCCAAGGGTGGGGTCGCGGTGGATCCGAGAGAACACACGCGAGCCGAACTCGAGAGGATGACCCGTCGTTATGCGTCCGAGATCCTCCCGTTCATCGGTCCGGAGCGCGACATCCCGGCACCCGACATGAACACCGATGAAGAGATCATGGCTTGGATCATGGACACGTACTCCCAGAACCAGGGTTACTCGGTTCCCGGCGTCGTGACCGGAAAGCCGGTTTCGATCGGCGGCTCGAAAGGACGCGGTGGGGCGACCTCCCGAGGCGTTATGTACACCATCTTCTCTACCCTGAAGCGGTTGGGCCTCGGTATCGAAGAGGTCAGCGTCGCCATCCAGGGCCACGGGAAGGTGGGTGGATTCCTGGGTCAACTCCTCCACGATGCGGGGTGCCGGGTCGTCGCCATTTCGGATGTCGGGGGAGGCCTATACAAAGAGCGCGGGCTGGACCCCGAAGCGATCAACCGGCACAAGCGGGAGGCGGGGTCGGTGGTCGGATACCCGGGTGCCGACCCGATCACGAACGAGGAACTCCTTCAGGTCGACTGTGACGTTCTGATACCCGCGGCGATAGAGAGCGTCATCACGGTGAAGAATGCCGACCGAATCCGGGCCCGGGTCGTCTGCGAGGCGGCCAACGGCCCGATCACGTTCGAGGCCGACCGGATACTTGTCGACCGGGGGATCTTCGTCGTTCCGGACATCCTCGCCAACTCCGGAGGGGTCACGGTTTCCTACTTCGAGTGGGTCCAGGACATCCAGGCCTACTTCTGGACGGAGGAGGAGGTCAACGATCGTCTCAGGCTGATCATGGAACGGAGCTTCGATGCGGTTTACGACCTTGCCGAGGCAAAGGGCCTGACCATGCGCCAGGCTGCTCACTGGATCGGGGTCGGCCGTGTGGCCGAGGCCCATCTCACCCGCGGCCTGTTCCCCTAAATCCGCCGCGCGCGGTCGGACTCCCGCTACCCTGAGCTTCATGATTGAGAGCACGGGTGACAACGCGCAGCTGAGCGAGCAGGATATCGACATCCTCGACTTCGAACGGTCGTGGTGGAAGCACGCCGGGGTCAAGGAACAGGCGATCAAAGAGCGCTTCGACATGTCGGCGACGCGCTACTACCAGCTTCTCAACGATCTGATCGAACATCCCTCCGCCCTCGCCTACGATCCGATCCTCATCAAGCGCCTCAAGAGGCTCCGGACCTATCGGAAGCGTCAACGCGTCGCTCGCTTGCTGGGCACGGAGTTCGTCCCGAACAGCAAGCGTTAGCTTCCGCCCCGGGGCGGGCGGGAGAACAAATGGCGGGTGGGAGAACTTAATGGGGCGACATTCCTCTCCCGAACGATGGCCGTTCCTCAGGTCCCTCCTCGCGTGGGTCTTCCCGTGGGTGATCGTTGCCTCGGTGGTGGCCGGCGCGGTGTGGGTCGCGGTCAACGCGGTCGGCGGGAACGACGTTGAGCTGGAGGTCACCACGGCCTCTCCATCCCCGACGGTTGAAGGTCTGCCCGAACCGGTGTTCACCCCGAGCCCAACACCGGTTCCGGTAGGTGACGGTCCGGTCGTCTACGAGGGAGTAACGGCACAGGTGCTGAACGCTACGGGCGGCGTCGACGGAGCCGCGCAGAGGATGGCAGACCGCCTCGCGCGGCTCGGCTTCGACATCGTCGCGATCGACACCGCCTTGGGAGAGATAGAGATCACGACCGTGTACTGGACCTCGCCTGAGGGCCGACCGGTGGCGGAAGCCCTGGCGGCAGACAACGGCTGGATCGCGGCCGAGAAGTCCGACAACCTCTCGGCGAGCGTCCAGATCCACGTGCTCGTGGGCAAGGACGAGCCGTAGCCCGTCCCCGCCCACGACACTGGTTACTCGACCGTGATCGCCCGCAGTACGTCGATCTTCGATGCGCGGCGTGCCGGGAAGACCGAAGCCCCGACCCCCGCGATCCCAGCAATGAACACGTATGTGATGAGCGTCCCGAGCGGCAGCCTGAACTCGCTGATCCCTTCATCCTTGAGTGCAGCCACGAGCGCCCAGCCGAAGAACATCCCGATCACCAACCCGAGGACGGCCCCAAGCATCGCAACGATCACGGCCTCCCAACGGATCATCCTTCGCACCTGGCCGCGCGACATCCCGATCGCCCGCAGCAGCCCGATCTCCCTGGTGCGCTCGAAGATCGACAGGGCGAGGGTGTTCACGATCCCGATGAACGCGATGATCAGCGCGAGGCCCAGAAGGGCAGACACGAGGCCGAGGAGTTGATCGACCGAGGCGGCTGCGCTGTCGAGGAACTCTTCCCGGTCATCGAGCTCGACGCTCGGGAAGCCTGCGAGAGCCTCCTCGATACCGCTTCTAGCGTCGGATGGCGAGAACGGATCCGAGGTCTGGATCAACAAAAGGTTCAGTTTCGGATCCGTGAAGCCGGCCTCAAAGTCGGGCAGCGACAGCACGTAGCCTCCGGCCAGAGGGTTCCTCTCGTAGATGCCTTTGATCTCGACCTCACGCGGCGGCGCCGCTTGGAATCGCATCTCGATGGTGTCGCCGACGGACCAGTCGTGCTCCTCGGCCTCATCCTCGGCGACCAGGAGTCCCCCGTCTTCTGCCGCCTCTGTACTTCCCGAGACCATATCGAAGTTCAATGTTTGGGCTCCGGCTGCGATGTCGACGCCGCTGACGCCGACGGTTTGTCCTTCGATCAGCGACGATCCCGAGCGGAACCCTGCGGCGACCTCGACCTCGGGAAGGTTCTTCACCGTGGCTTCTACCTCGGGGTCGAAGCCGTCGAAGGACTTTCCCTGCACTATGAGGTCGAAGTTCGTGGATCCCTCGATGAGGTCGATCTGCGAGGCCTTCAGCGAGGATGCAAAGATCGTGATGAACCCCACCAACGCAACGCCGATCATCAACGCGGCCGCGGTCGAGGACGTCCGTTTCGGATTGCGGGTGGAGTTGTCCCGCGCCAACCGGCCGGGGACGTTCAGGAACCTCGCGAAGGGCGCACCGAGGAAACGTGCCATCGGCCCGGCCAGGACGGGAGCGATGGCCGCCACTCCCACGAAGGTCAGGAACGCGCCCAGGCCCACCTGCTGCAGGGCCGAGTCGCCCCCGATGAACAGCCCGAGGAGCAGCACGACGATACCGAGTACCAGAGCGACCACCCCCGCGATCAGGCGCTGTCTTCCGGCCTTGACCGAGACTGTGAATCCTTCCCGCATCGCGTCGACGGGCGAGACTTTCGTCGCCCTTCTCGCGGGGGAGATGGATGAACCAACGGTCACAAGCGTGCCCACGATCATCGGGATGATCACCGCCTTGGGGCCGATGACAAGGGAGCCGGTAGGAAGATCGATCCCGAAGGCCTTCAGCAGGTTCTGCAAGCCGATCGCCACGAGTATCCCGACCCCGACCCCGATGGCAGACGCCACGAGCCCCGTGAGCGTGGCTTCGATGAGGATCGAACCCAAGACTTGCCTCCGGCTGGCGCCGATCGCGCGCAACAGAGCGAGTTCCCGGGTTCTCTGGGCGACGATGATCGAGAACGTGTTCGCGATGATGAAGGAACCAACGAACAGCGCGATGGCGGCGAACACGAGCAGGGCGATGCTGAAGAACGAGAGCCCTTCTGCGATCTGATCCGTGGTTTCGGAGGTGATCTCCTCTCCGGTCGAGACGTCGTAATCCGTGCCTATCGCAGCCACGATCCGGTCCGCGAGCTCGTCTTGATTGACCCCCCCCTCGCCTACGACGTCGATCGAGTCGAACTCGCCGACCCTGTCGAATAGCTTCTGGGCGGTTTCTTGTTCGAACACCGCGAGCGTGGCCCCGGCGAGATTGTCGAGATCTCCGAAGCCGACGATGCCGCTGATGGTGAATCTCTGCGCGGGACCCTTGATGAGGATCTCGACCTGATCTCCCACGTGGAAGTCGTGCTCTTCGGCGGTGTGTGCGTCCATGACGACATCGGTCGGCGAGGTGGGTTCCACTCCATCCCTGAGCGTCAGCGGATTCGAGGCTTCATCGGAAACACTCCATGAGAACCCGAGCGTCGGCGGTCCCTGGGGGATGATCGCCTCCCCGTCCTTGTCGACGAACGTCGCGCTTCCCTCGACGGACCCGAGCGCTTCCGCGACACCATCGACCGCCGCAACCTCCTCCAGCAGGGACTCGGGGAGGGGAGGGCGTTCATCTGACTCGAAGTCTTCGAACGCCTGCACACCCCGGATCGTGACGTCGACGCCGGAGTACGCCTGTGTGAAGAGGTTGTTGAAGGTTGCATTGAGGGTGTCTGAGAGGACATAGGTACCGGCCACGAAAGAAACGCCCAGCACGATGGCGAGAGCGGTCATAGCGAGGCGCAACTTGTGCGTCATCAAGCTCTTGAGTGTTGCTTTGAGCATCCGACTACACCTCCAGATGCTTCATGCGCTCGAGCACCAGATCGGCGGTCGGGTCCTCCATCTGATCGACGATCTGTCCATCGGCGAGGAAGACGACCCGCTGTGCGTAGCCGGCAGCCTTCGGATCATGGGTGACCATCACGATGGTCTGCCCCATCTCCTGCACGGACTTCTGGAGGAAGGTCAGCAATTCCATCGACGACTTACTGTCGAGGTTCCCAGTGGGTTCGTCGGCGAAGACGATGGCGGGGCGTGACATCAGTGCTCGAGCGGCGGCAACGCGTTGCTGCTGTCCACCCGAGAGTTCGGATGGTCGATGCGAGAGGCGCGACTCAAGGCCGATCGACTCGACGACTTTGTTGAACCATGCTGGGTCTGGTTTGCGGCCTGCGATCGAGAGCGGTAAGACGATGTTGTCCTCGGCGCTCATCGACGGAAGA
>JAENWQ010000255.1 GCA_016649855.1 Actinomycetota bacterium
CGGGTGAGTCCGTGTAAGTCAGTCAGTCGCCCCTGAGGGACCGCCGAACCCGGGGCTCGAGCTGCTCAGAGAAAGATGGCTCTCCGGGAGCCTGCTTCAACCTGCCCAACCGGACTTGTTGACAGAACGTACGGTTACTAGTGAGTGCAGCGCCCGGCCGACACGGGTGAGGTACGAGCGGTGCCCTTGTCGACCTCGTCTTCGATCTCGGCGCCGGCCAGCGCATATCCGATCCGGCCATCGGTGGTCGAGGCGGCGAAGACCATCCCCGCGACCCGGCCGTTCGGAAGGGCGAACGGTCCTCCCGAATCGCCCTGACGCACGGGAGAGCGCAGCTCGTAAACGCGCCTCGTGACCTCGGAGCGCCCATAGATATCGCGCCCGTTGGCGTCGTAGACCTCCTGCACCGCGGCGCGGTGCACCCTGAGCTCGCCGCCGGCCTCCCCGGGATACCCGAGGGTCGCTCCGGGCTCGCCCCTCTCGTACTCGGTGGCATCGAGGTCGATCGTGGGGGCATCCAGATCGGGTGCGTATACGACCGCGACATCGGTTCTAGGGTCGAACAGAACGACCGATCCGGAGGCATCGCCCGATGGAGACTGGATCGTCACACCCTCCCCGCCGGCGACGACATGCGCGTTGGTCACCACGTACCCCACAGAGGCCACCCAGCCGGTCCCTAGCTGCGTCCCTCCGCACGCGGGGACGACCACCCTCACGGTCGACGGTTGGGCGGCGACGATCGCCTCGTTGGCCTCGGCATTGCTCGGGAGATCGACCGGAGGACTGATCGGGGGCATGCCGACGAACACCTGGGGGAACCCCGACGTATCGAGGTACTTGCGGATGTAGGCGAGGACGTTGGGGGGATCGGGCAGGATCGTGTTCTCCGCCCGCAAGATGGCCGAATCTCGGACCGCCTTGGCAAGCGGCTTCCAAGGCGATCCTCCGACGATCAACGAGCCGACCAACCAGAAGGTCACGAGCAAGACGCCGACGCTGAAGGCCGCGCCGAGCCACCGGTCGACCGCGCCGAGGCGAACGTCGTGAGCTGCGGTCCCGAACCGGTGCCCGACGAAGAACCCGATCGTCTGCCCGATCGAGAGCAACGCGAACACGACGAACAGGGAGATCATCGCCGCTTCGAAACCCGGCTCCTGGATGAAGGCCTCCGCGATGCGAGGACCGAGCGCAACCCCCGCGAGGAGACCGATGAATCCTCCGCCGAGCTCGAACACCTGGGCCAGGAGCCCCCGGTTCCGGCCCCGGAATACGGCCGCGACCGCGAGCAACACGATGACGACGTCGACCAGGTTCACCCGGCTACCGTCTCGCCACTATCAGCCGGCGAACCAGCCGAGGCCCGTCTGCAGAGCCCTGAAGGTGAGTCCGAAGCAGACGAACGCGACCACCCCGAAGACGACCCACGGGATGTTCTTGAAGCGCTCGCTCTGGGCCCAGCGGTGACCGAACACCAGGAGAGCCCCGGGGAATAGCCCGCCGTAGACGTAGTGGAGCCATTGCGGTCCGCTCGTCTCCGGACGGTCACCCAGCATGAACAGGATGGCTCCGACGATGACCTGGATCGCGATGACCACCTGGATCGCCCCCAGGAGGTTCCAGAACCAATCGTTCGGGTTCTTGTTCCTGAGGAACGAGACGAGGGCCCACAGCGCCAGGACGAGAAACGCAGTAGGGATCGAATACGCAACGTAACGATGGATTTCGGTCATTGATGGAGCCTACGTTCGTTCTGCGGATCGTCGAGACGATCCGCTTTGAGTGCCGCAGCGAGCTCGGTCAGGCGCGGCACGCACGCCTCGAGGACCGTCTCGACGCTTCGCTCGACTTCGGCCCGAGCGGGGTGAGACACCTCGGCCTCGTCCCGGTCGGCGAGCCACGCCTCCGGGATCTGCTCGGGATGACCGATCATCTCGGCGAAGTACATCGTCCACACCCTCGGGACGACCGTGTCGAACTGATAGCCGCCGCCGCCGGTTGCAACCCAGCGTCCGGAACAGTGCTCATCAACCGTGCGGTGGATGATCTCGGCGATCCTCGGGAACGCGCTCATCGTGAGCCCGAGGTTCGCGAGGGGATCGCCGTGATGGGTGTCGGCTCCCAGTTGGGTGAAGATCAGGTGCGGCTTGAACGCCTCGGCCAGGGTCGAGACCACCCGATCCAGCGCCCACAGGTAGTCGTCGTTCCCCGTCATCGGAAGGAGCGGCACGTTGGCGCTCGTTCCGAGCGCGTCGCCTTCACCGATCTCGTCTTCGAAGCCCGTACCCGGATAGAGATGGCGCCCCGATTGGTGCAGGGAAACGGTCAGCACGCGTGGCTCGTCGTAGAAGATCCACTGCACACCATCGCCGTGATGAACATCGACATCGAGATACATGACCCGCCAGTCCGGATGGTCGGCCAGCACCTTCGCGATCGCGATCGCCGGATCGTTGTAGATGCAGAAACCGGACGCCTCGGCGCGACGGGCATGGTGCAGTCCCCCCGCGGGATTGAACGCGTAGTCGAACCGGCCCGAAGCGACCGCATCTGCAGCGGTCAGGCTGGCCCCCGCCACCGCGCACGACGCCGCGTGCATGTTCACGAAGACCGGATTGTCGGGCGTACCGAGGCCGTAGTGGAGCGCCTGCGACGGCGGCATCATGCCCCAGTCGAGAGCCTTGACGACCTCGACG
>JAENWQ010000200.1 GCA_016649855.1 Actinomycetota bacterium
CCGAACACGTCTCGGAGAACGCGGGGGCCGGGGACGTCTCTCTTGATGAGACGACGCTCGCAGAGATCGACGCCATCCTGGAATCAAATTGATAGAAGTCCCCTGGTACGCGTACGTCGGGTTCATCGCGTTCGTAATCGCGATGCTGCTCATCGACCTCAAGTTCTTCCATACCGAGGCTCACGCCCCGACCCTCAAGGAGTCGTCCGCCTGGGTCACGGTCTGGGTGTCCCTGGCCGTCATTTTCGGGATCGGGTTGTGGATCATCGAGGGAGGAGTTGCCGGAGGCGAGTTCTTCGCCGGCTATCTGATCGAGTATTCCTTGTCCGTCGACAACATGTTCGCGTTCGTGCTGATCTTCAGTTACTTCCAGGTCCCCATTGCCTACCAACACCAGGTCCTGTTCTACGGGATCCTCGGCGCGATGGTCTTCAGGGGCATCTTCATCTTCGCAGGCACAACGTTGATCAACTCCTTCGAATGGGTCATATACATCTTCGGTGCCTTCCTGATCTTCACGGCGTTCCGGATCGCGTTCGGAAGCGAAGAGGTTCATCCCGAGAACAATCCCGTCCTCAGGTTCGCGCGGAAGCGGCTCCGGACAACGTCCGATTTCCATGGGCAGAAGCTCTTCACGATGGAGAACGGCAAGCGTGTTGCCACGCCGCTGTTCATCACGTTGCTGTTCATCGAGGTCACCGATATCGTCTTCGCGGTCGACTCGATCCCGGCGATCTTCTCGGTGACGCGGGACACGTTCATCGTGCTGACCTCGAACGTCTTTGCGATCCTTGGGCTGCGCGCTCTCTACTTCCTGCTCGCCGGGTCGATGAACAAGCTGCATCTCTTGAAGTACGGGCTGGCGGTGATCCTCGCGTTCGTGGGTGTGAAGATGTTGCTCGAGTCGATCCACGTCGAGTTCCCGATCTGGGTATCGCTGTCCGTGATCATCGGGGTCCTCGGGCTCACGGCCGCGCTGTCCTTCAAGTTCCCTCCCAAGGGTGAGCACACCCTGGCAGGAGATACCCCGAACACGCCTCCCTAGAGCGCTGAGGTACTAGCCACGCGCGTTGTCGCGCGCGACGTCCCGTGCGGTGGCCTGCGCTACCGGCCTCACCACGATCTCGTCCACGTTCACATGCGGGGGTCTCGTCACCGCCCACGCGACGCAATCGGCGATGTCCTCGCCCGTCAGGGGCTCGACTCCTTCGTACGGGGTCTTGGCTCTCTCGGCGTCCCCGTCGAAGCGGACCAGGGAGAACTCCGTTTCGACCATCCCCGGGGCGATCTCGGTCACGCGGACCCCGGTTCCGAGGAGCTCGAGCCGGAGTGTTTTCGTGAGCGCTCTGACCGCATGCTTCGATGCGGTGTAGCCGCCGCCTCCCGGATAGATCTCGAACCCCGCGATCGATCCGATATTTACGACGTGGCCGCCGGCTTCCTTGAGCCGCGGCATAAGGGCTTGCGTCATCCGGATCAGCCCCATCACGTTGGTCTCCCACATGGCCCGGACGCGCGCCTCGTCGAGGGCCTCGACCGGTTCGAGACCGGAGGCAAGGCCGGCATTGTTGACGAGCACGTCGCAGCGCTCGACGTGGGAGACGAAGGTGTCGACCGAGGCTTGATCGGTGACGTCGAGAGGTAGAGCGGTGGCGCCGGTTGCCTCGGCCACCTTCTCCAGCCGGTCGATCCGGCGGGCTCCAAGGATGAGTGAATATCCCTCCCGCGCGAGCCTCACGGCGGTCGCCTCGCCGATGCCGGCAGAGGCGCCGGTTACCACGGCTATCCCCCTGCTCGTCGTCATGGGAGCATCGTTGCATGGAAAACAATCAAGGGGCACACAACAAGAAGGTCGGGATCATCGGTGCGGCGCTCGATCTCGGGCAGTCACGTCGTGGCGTCGACATGGGTCCAAGCGCGATCCGTTACTCCGGACTCGATCAGCGCCTCTTGAGCCTGGGGCTCGAGGTCGCGGACGAAGGAGACGTGATCGTCGAGATCCCCGAGATAGCGCACGTCGAGAACCCGCAAGCTCGTTACCTGCCGACGATCCTGCTGGCGTGCGCGCAGATCGCCGCGCGGGTGCAGAAGGAGATCGAGAATGGGTCGACGCCCATCGTCCTCGGCGGGGATCATTCGGTAGCGATGGGCACGCTCGCCGGCCTGCATCAGGCTTACGGCACCGGTGGCGTGATGTGGGTCGATGCACACGGTGACATGAACCGCCCCGAAACGTCACCCTCGGGCAACGTTCACGGGATGCCGCTGGCCGCCGCCCTCGGCGTCTGTGGTTTCGAGATCGAGGGCTTTGCGGCCAGCCCCTGGGTGGACCCGGAGCGCGTCGCCCTGGTCGGCGTGCGCGACCTCGACGAAGGTGAGAAGGCGTTCGTCCGAGAGCATGGCATCCGAGTGTTCACGATGACCGACATCGACCGGCGTGGGATCGCCGGGGTCATCCATGAGGCCATCGAGATCGTCGAGGGAGATGGCTTCTTCCACGTCTCGTTCGACGTCGACTCGTGCGACCCGGAGATCGCCCCCGGCGTCGGTACTCCGGTGATGGGTGGGCTCTCCTACAGGGAGGCGCATCTCGCCATGGAGCTCGTTGCCGAGCGCGGCGTCCTCACCTCGATGGAGGTCGTGGAGGTCAACCCGATCCTCGATGTGAGGAACGTCACCGGGTCACTGGCCGTGGAACTCGTCGCCAGCGCCATGGGTGCCACTATCCTGTAGTCGTGGAGTTTCAAGATGCGGTCCGCCGCCGGAGGATGGTGCGCCGGTTCGCGCCCGACCCGATCCCGGACGAGGTTCTCATCTCGATCCTCGAGACCGCCCAGCACGCGCCGTCGGCCGGCTTCGCTCAGGGCCTCGAGATGGTGGTGCTCGACGACCCGGGGCAGCTCAACAGCTTCTGGGAGCTCGTCGACCCCCAGAGCAGAAAGCATGGGGCGAGGCGTCCGAGCCTGGACGAGAGGAGCGATGTTCAGGTGAGGATGCCGAGTTTTGAAGGTGATCCTCCTGTCGTGGTGATCCCTTACTCGGGCAAGCCGCACTATCTCGAACGCTATTCGCAGCCCGACAAGCACGCCTTCGGGATGGGGACGGAAGAAGGCTGGCCGGTCCCGTACTGGGATATCGACGCCGCCATGGGGGTCATGCTGATGTTGCTGGCAGCGGTGGACGAGGGCGTCGGGGGATGGTTCTTCGGGATCTTCCAGGGCGAGGCCGAGCTCACTCGCTGGCTCGGCGTCCCGGAAGGATTCCGAGCGATCGGCGCGGTGGCGCTCGGCTACCCAAGTCCCGAAGAACGACGAAGGGGATCGGTTCTCACCCGCGGACGGCGACCATTGAAGGACGTCGTCCATTACGGGGGCTGGTAAGTCTCCTCAGGATGTGCTCGGTCCCGATGTAGTTGTGCTTCAGACGCACGGCTTCCCGCAGCGAGAGCTCGAGTGTCTTCTTCGCTCCCGTCGTAAACGGCAGGTAGGTGCTCTTGGTCCAAATCAGGGGCCGGAACCCGATGAGTCACGTGCCAGAATGCACTCCATGACAAGTCTGCAGGATTTCTACGGTGTGAGCCGGAACTGCGATTCCGGATCGATTGGTTACAAGAAGGGAGACGCCGGTGGACGGTAGGGATCGTACCGTTACTGAAATCATCTGGTCCGGTGTAGACGAGAAGCGCGACCGGGTGGCGGAACTTCAGCCCCGTTGGGATGTGCCCGAGCGAGTTGTCATCAAGGCCGATATCGGACATCACTATAGGGCGGATGGCGTCATAGAACATTCGGGGAAGAGCATCGCCGCCGGTGCATGTTCGGTTCACCTACACATCAGAGGTGCTGCTGACGAGGATTCTGGCGATCTCGGCCTCTGGAGAGAGGTGACGGATGAGATTCAGCGCCGCAACGGGAATGTCGTGATCGACAGTAGCCCGAGGGGTGCCACCCACGCTGACCAGATGGCATGGCTGGAACAGCGATTCGCTGACATCGTTCCAGTACTTGTGACATGGGAGCGCAGTTACCTTGAGAGCTGCGTTGCGGCGATCGAGGATACGCATGCGAAGGTTGAACTCGACATCTGGGATGGCAGCGACGTTGCTCTTGCAACTCATTACATCCAGGAAGGTGTCATAAAGAGGCCGGCTTCCTGGTTGTTGGTACCCAGCTCGCCTTACTACGGGACGCCAATGCGAAATCCGATGCTCATGGCGAAGGGTTTGACCCATCAGATCGAGCTGATCCGGGAGGTGGATCCCGAGGGTCTAATCACTGTGTGCGCATCCGGCAGGGCGTCCAGTTACCTCACTGGACTTGCGATCTTGCTTGGGCATCACGTCCGACCCGGCCTTGGTGAGAGCCCGTGGCGCTTTCCTCACTCGGACCACTTCGAAGACGATTCGGCCCTTCTGGTGCGGGACGTGGTCGATGTCGCGCGCGGCTTGGGTCGAAGCCCGGAAACGCCAGACGGTTACCGGTCGCTGCTCGGGATCTAGGTGGGCGGTGTTTTTCTCGCAGTAGGTGCTCGCGATCCGAATCGGGGTTTGAGAGAATTACACGACGGTAATCCTGCTCCCCCCGGAGGCCCCATGACCCTTGGACTGGCACCACGCCAAACCG
>JAENWQ010000276.1 GCA_016649855.1 Actinomycetota bacterium
CAAAGGTGCGAAGGAGATGACGGCCAAGGTCGTCATCTCCGACATCTCCAAGGGTGCCGTGTTCGTTCCCTACGACCAGAAGGGGCTCCGGGCGAACGAGTTGCTCGGCTCCGGCCGGATCCAGGTGACCAAGTTGTGAACGCGATCGTGGACTTCCTCGGGGGCGAGATCGTCGTCACCGCGATCGTCAAGGTCGCGATCGCGTTCGCGGCCCTGTTGTTCACCACGCTCATCGTCGTGTGGGCCGAACGCAAGGTGATAGCGGACATGCAGGCGCGCATCGGACCGAATCGCTGGGGTCCGTACGGCATCCTCCAGACGCTGGCCGACGGGATCAAGCTGTTCTTCAAGGAAGACTTTGCTCCGCGCACGGCCGACAGGTGGACGTTCGCCCTGGCCCCCATCCTTGCGATGGTCCCCTCACTCCTGGCCTTCGCGGTCATCCCCATCGGGGACCACATCACGATCGGCGACCGGCGGGTCGATCTGATCGTGTCGGATCTGAATATCGGCATCCTGTACTTCCTCGCGATGGGTTCGATCGGCGTCTACGGGGTCGTTCTCGCGGGGTGGGCGTCGGGCTCCAAGTACCCGCTGTTGGGCAGCATCCGGGCAAGTGCCCAGATGATCTCCTACGAGATCGCGTTGGGGCTGTCGCTGGTCCCCGTCGTACTCGCCGCCGGCAGCCTGTCGACGGTCGACATCGTCGCCGCGCAACAAGGCAACGTCTCCAACGTCTCGTTCTTCAACGGCGTTCCGGTGCTCGATCAGATTGCGGAGCTCTTCCGGTTCGTGCCGAACTGGTACATCTGGTCGCAGTGGCCCGCGTTCTTCATCTTCCTGATCGCGGGGATAGCCGAGACCAACCGCGCGCCGTTCGACCTCCCGGAGGCCGAGACGGAACTGATCGCCGGGTTCCACACCGAGTACTCGGGTATCCGCTTCGCGCTCTTCTTCCTCGGTGAGTACGTGCACGTGGTGATCATCTCGGCGATGGCGGTCACGCTGTTCTTCGGTGGGTGGGGCGGCCCCAAGCCCGACTTCCTTCCGTGGCTGTGGCCCATCGGCTGGTTCGTCTTCAAGACGAGCCTCTTCATCTATCTCTTCGTGTGGCTGCGGGCGACGATGCCGAGGCTTCGGTACGACCGTCTCATGTGGCTGGGATGGAAGCGCCTCATCCCCGCGTCTCTCGTCTGGATCATGGTGACCGCGGTCGTCAACACCGACGGTGTCTCCCGCAACGTGCGGCTGGCGGTCTTCGGTGTGCTGTTCGTGGTTGTGCTCCTCTGGCTCGGCAAGGGTGACCCGCGGCTCACTCAAGCAGTAACCCCCCAGAAAAGGAGGATCCATAGTGGCTCTTCCTGAGATCCTCAACGGGATGAAGGTCGTCATCACCAACGTCTTCAAACGGAAGGACACGATCTCCTATCCCGAGGTGAGGCGGCAGCCTTACCCACGCTTCAGAGGCAGGCACATCCTCGATCGCCATCCCGACGGGCTCGAGAAGTGCATCGGTTGCGAACTCTGCGCGGGGGCCTGTCCCGCGGACGCGATCTACGTCGTCGGCGCGGAGAACACCCCCGAGAACCGGATTTCCCCGGGCGAGAGGTACGCGCAGATCTACCAGATCAACTACTTGAGATGCATCTTCTGTGGGCTGTGCGTCGAGGCCTGCCCGACCGAAGCTCTCTTGATGACCACCGAGTTCGAGCTATCGGCCGACTCCCGCGAAGACCTGATCTACACGAAGGACCAGCTGATCGTCGACGAGCCGATCGTCCGGCACTGGCCGACCAAGGTCGAGTACTCGCCCGACCGCAGCGAGAAGAAGAAGGTCAAGGGCGGCGGGATGGTGCGAGATGCTCGCTACCCGGAGCACTTCCTCCCCGATACCCGCCCGCAGAACAAACAGGGATCGGCGAAGTGAACATCGAGGTCGTCGTCTTCGGCGTCTCCTTCGTGGTCGCCCTCGGCAGCTCGATCGCGATG
>JAENWQ010000076.1 GCA_016649855.1 Actinomycetota bacterium
GTCGAGAGCCTGAAGCACGCCGGGTTCCACCACGATTCGCAGGTCGAGATCGAGTGGATCGCGTCCGACGACCTCGAGACCGCCGACCTCGACGAGGTCCTGGGCCCCCTTGATGGGATCCTTGTGCCCGGTGGCTTCGGGTGCGCGGGATCGAAGGGAAGATCCGCGCGGTGCAGTACGCCCGCGAGAACCGGATCCCGTTCCTCGGGATCTGCCTCGGCCTCCAGTGCGCGGTGATCGAGTTCGCGCGGAACGTCGCGGGGCTCGAGGGGGCCAACTCATCCGAGTTCGACGCCAACTCGCCGTTCCCCGTGGTCGACATCCTCGCGGGCCAGGACCTCGACAAGCTCGGCGGGACGATGCGCCTGGGCTCCTATCCCTGCCGGATCACCGCGGGCTCCCGAGCCGAGGACGCTTACGGGTCCGAGCTGGTGTTCGAGCGCCACCGCCACCGCTACGAGGTCAACCCACGGTTCAGGAGACGCCTCGAGGACGCCGGGCTCGTGTGTTCCGGTGAGTCCCCCGACGGGACCCTCGTCGAGATCGTCGAGCTCAAGGACCATCCGTGGTTCGTGGCCGGGCAGTTTCACCCGGAGTTCAAGAGCCGCCCGGACCGCCCCCAGCCTCTGTTCCGAGACTTCGTCGGAGCGGCGATCGTCCACCGGGGCGAGGTCGTCAACGTTACCGAGCCGGCCCCCGAACCCGCCCGGACCGACTCTTAAGGGACGGCCGCCTGTTGCCGGCGCGTGCTCGGGATAGGGTCGGATGTATGAGGGTGGGGGTCCCGAGCGAGCTGAAGGACAACGAGTACCGGGTGGCGATCACGCCTGCCGGGGTCCGGGAGCTCGTGGTAGCCGGTCACGAGGTGATCGTCGAGCAGGGCGCCGGGACCGGCTCGAGCATCCAGGACGCCGCCTTCGAGAACGCCGGCGCCGCGATCGTTCCCGATGCGGACGCCGTGTTCGCCGGGGCCGACATGGTCCTCAAGGTCAAGGAACCGATCGAGGAGGAGTTCCACCGCCTCCGGGACGGCCTGATCCTCTTTACCTACCTCCACCTGGCGGCCAGCGAGGCGGTGACCCGGGCCCTGATCGAGTCGGGCACCACCGCCATCGCCTACGAGACGGTCGAGCTGCCCGATGGTTCGCTCCCGCTGCTGGCTCCGATGAGCGAGGTTGCGGGTCGCATGGCCCCCCAATGCGGCGCCCACTACCTCGAGCGCGAGAACGGGGGCAAGGGCGTCCTCCTCGGGGGCGTCTCGGGGGTCCGGCCCGCTCGTGTCGTCGTGATCGGTGCCGGGATGGCGGGACAGAACGCTGCCTGGATAGCCCAGGGCATGGAGGCCGAGGTCATCATCCTCGACAAGAACATCAACCGGCTGCGGGACGTCGACCGCATCCACCAGGGAAAGATCAAGACCCTCGCCTCGAACCGGCTCTCGGTCGAGGAAACCGTGACGGCCGCCGACCTCGTGATCGGCGCGGTCCTCATTCCCGGGGCGCTGGCTCCCAAGATCGTGACCGAGGACGTTATCAAGGAGATGCAGCCCGGGTCGGTGGTCGTCGACATCTCGATCGACCAGGGCGGCTGTTTCGAGACCTCGAAGATGACGACCCACTCCGATCCCACCTACGTGGTCCACGATGTCGTTCACTACTGCGTCGGGAACATGCCGGGGGCCGTTCCTCACACCTCGACCTACGGCCTCACCAACGCCACACTCCCGTACGTTGTAGACCTTGCCAACAAGGGCGTGAAGGGAGCCGTCGCCGACGATCCGGCGCTCGGTCTCGGGGTGAACGTCTACCAGGGCCAGATCGTGTACGAGCCCGTAGCGGAGGCGCACGGACTTGAGTCTGTCGAACTCCAAGACCTCCTCTAGGAGGGGCCCGGCCCGGCGCGGGCCCGCGGCCACGCTCGATCCCTGGATCGAGGAGTTCCTGGCCTACGCTCGTCTCGAGCGGGGACTGGCCGAGAACACGATCGAGGCCTACCGCAGGGACCTGGTGTCGTGGCGCGCCTACTGCGTCGCCCGTGGCCTCGATCCGGCGGCTTTGCGGACCGCAGACATCACCGGGTACCTCGAGGCCTTGCGGACCGGGGCGCCGCCGTTCGAGAAGGCGTTCGCCGCGACGTCGGTGGCCAGGATGCTCGTGGCCGTAAGAGCGCTGTACCGGTTCCTCGTCCGCGAGGACATCCTCGAGATCGATCCGACGACGACCGTGGGGTCCCCGCGCAAGCCCCGCTCGATCCCGAAGGCGATCTCGCTCGAACACGTCGAAGCCCTCCTCGATGCCCCCCGTGACTCCCTCCTCGGCCGCCGGGACCGGGCGATCCTCGAGGTGCTCTACGGAGCCGGCGTCCGCATCAGCGAGCTCATCGGGCTCGACGTCGACGACCTCGACCTCGACGCGGGCTCCGTCCTCGTCCGGTCGGGTAAGGGGAGCAAGTCCCGCCGGGTGCCGGTCGGCCGGGCGGCTCGCAAGGCGGTGGGGGACTACCTGATCCGGTCCCGTCCGGAGCTCCTCAAGCGGTCCAAGTCAGCGACCTCGGCCGGAGCGCTGTTCCTCAACGCCCGGGGCGGGCGCCTCAGCCGGCAGGGATGCTGGAAGATGCTGAAGGGGTACGCTGGCGGGGTAGGGCTGGGTTCGCGCGTTTCACCCCATACCCTGCGCCACTCGTTCGCAACGCATATGTTGGACGCGGGGGCGGATATCCGGGTGGTCCAGGAGTTGTTGGGACACGCCAGCCTTTCCACCACCCAGGTTTACACGCTCGTAAGCGACACGAGGCTGCGGGAGGTCTATCTGGCCTCGCATCCGCGAGCCAAGAGATAAGGCACGTAAACCGGGGACGCCTCGACAGTGAGGCACTGAAGGACACAGAGGGCGATCCTCTCGAGGATCGCCGGAAACAGAGGAGTCCGATATGGACGAAAAGAAGATGCAAGAGATCAGAGCCTCGCTCGAGGAGGAAAAGGCCTCAGCCGAGCATCAGCTGTCCGAGTACGGGGCCGCGGTGGGCGAAGAGGGCTTCGAGGTCTCCAGCAACGACGGCTTCGCCGACTCCGCCCAGGCGACCACGGAGCGTTCTGAGGTCTTAGGGATGGTCGAGCGACTCCAGGAGACCCACGGCGAGATCGTGGCCGCCCTCAAAAGGATGGATGACGGTACCTACGGCATCTGCGAGAGATGTGGGAAACCCATCGCGGACGAACGCCTCGAGGCCCGTCCAACCGCTCGCCTTTGCCTCGAGGACCAGCAGGTCGTCAACGAGTGACCCTGGTCCTCGCCACCGCCTCATGACGGTGCGGGCGGTCGTCCTGGTGGTCCTCGATTCCGCCGGGATCGGAGGGGCTCCCGACGCAGGCGCGTTCGGGGACGCCGGCTCGGCGACCATCCCCAACCTGGCCCGTGCCGTCGGGGGCGTGAAGCTCCCGAACATGGGCGCCCTCGGGCTGGGACGGCTGGCCGACATCGCCGGGGTCGAACCGGCCACCGCCCCGAGCGGAGCCTTCGGGGCCATGACCGAGACATCGGCCGGCAAGGACACGACCACCGGGCACTGGGAGATGACCGGCATCTACCTGAAAGAACCCCTTCCGACCTATCCGGACGGGTTCCCTCTCGAGGTGATCGAAGACTTCGAGAAGGCGACCGGGACCCAGGTCCTGGGCAATGTCGTCGCTTCCGGCACCGAGATCATCGAGGCGCTCGGGGCCGAGCACGTGGCGACCGGGAAGCCGATCGTCTACACCTCGGCCGACAGCGTGTTCCAGATCGCCACCCACGTGGACGTGATCTCGCTTGAACGCCTTTACGAGATGTGCCGGATAGCCCGAGAGATCCTCAGGGGTCCCCATGAGGTCGGCCGGGTCATCGCCCGTCCCTTCGCAGGGGAGCCGGGAAGCTTCGCCAGGACCCCCGACCGGCACGACTTCTCGAGGCTCGCCGAGGGGGACACGATCCTCGACGAGATCGTCGGCGAGGGCCTCGAGGTCCGGGGGGTCGGCAAGATCTCCGACATCTTCGGGGGCCGGGGGATCACCTCGTCCCACCCGACCCGCTCGAACGACGACGGGATCGACGCGATCGTGGCCGAGGTCGGGGCGATCGGCAGGGGCTTGGTCTTCGCCAACCTCGTCGATTTCGACCAGGCCTACGGGCATCGGAACGACCCGGGGGGATACGCCCGGGCCCTCGAGCGCTTCGACGAGCGGCTCCCCGAGATCACCGGGGCGATGCACGACGACGACGTCCTCCTCATCACCGCCGACCACGGGAACGACCCGACCACCGCTTCGACCGACCACTCCCGGGAACGGGTGCCCCTGCTGGGAACCGGTGCCCCGGTCCGGGCGGGGGCCGAGATCGGGATCCGGGAGACGTTCTCCGATTGCGGCGCCACGGTCACCGATCTGCTGGGCTTTCCCACCGCCACCCGCGGGACCTCGTTCGCCCCCGTCCTTCTCGCTCGCTAGCCGGGCCCGGAGCCCTCTCGTCACGTCGCGTTTGTTCGGCTGGTCGTCTAGACGACCATCTTCCGATCAGGGGCTTGTTTCCATTCGGCTCGTCCTGTACAGTCCGGTTCCAGGAGACTTGTCGATAAGTTCCTAATGTTCCGCGATTCCGTCGAGACGAATCGCTATGTTCCGCGATTCCGTCGAGACGAATCGCTTGTCTGTAGCCCGGGGAGGCCACATGGAGCAAAGCATGCAAGAGGCTTCGAGCCCGCCGCTCGACGTTTCGCACCTCACCGACGAGATGGGCGAGCGCAAGCCGAGCCCCCCGCTGGCCGATCTGTCGGGGCACAGGGGGCACCACGCCCGGATCATCGCCCTGGCCAACCAGAAGGGTGGGGTCGGCAAGACCACGACCACCCTCAACCTGGGTACCGGCCTGGCAGAACGGGGGCAGCGGGTCCTTCTGGTTGATTTCGACCCCCAGGGCGCATGCGCCCTGGGGCTGGGGATCGAGCCGGGGGACCTCGAGCTATCGGTCTACAACGCCCTCCTGGACCGGAATGTCAGCCCCGAGGACACGATCCTGGCGACCAAGGTCGAGAATCTGGACCTCATGCCGTCGAATATCGATCTCTCGGCGGCCGAGATCCAGCTGGTGACCGAGGTTGCCCGGGAGCAGGCCCTCGCCAGGATCCTGACCCCTTTGAGGGATAAGTACGATTTCATCCTGATCGACTGCCAGCCGTCGCTCGGTCTGCTCACGATCAACGCCCTGGCCGCCGCCGACGGGGTCATCATCCCGCTGGAATGCGAGTACTACGCCCTGAGAGGTATGGCCCTCCTGCTCGACTCGATCGAGCGGGTCCAAGAGCGGATCAACCCCGCTCTGGTCGTGGACGGCATCCTGGCCACGATGTTCGACAGCCGCACCCTGCACGCCCGAGAGGTTCACCAACGGGTTCAATCGGCCTTCGGGGACCAGCTTTTCTCGACCGTTATCAGCAAGACCATCAGGTTCGCCGAGGCCCCGGTGGCGGGGGAGCCGATCCTTACCTACGCTCCCTCCTCCACGGGCGCCGTGGCGTACCGCAAACTCGCCGAGGAGGTGATGAGCCGTGTCTCGCCGCGCCAGTCTGCCGGGAGCTGATGAGCTCTTCCGGAGAACCAGCAGCCCCGACAGGGCTCCTGAGGAGACCAGGGAAGAAGTAGCTAAGTCTCTAAATCTACAAGTCGCAGATCCAGCGCCGGCCTCACAGCCGGTTGCGGAACGCCCCGTGGTACAGGAGAAGAAGGGGCCCAAGCACGACGAGAAGGTCACGTTCTACTGCACCGCCGACGACCTCACCTCGATCGAGAGGGCCCGTCTGGAGCTCCGTGCCAAGCACGGGATCGGGATCGACCGGGGCAAGATCGTTCGTGCCGCCCTGGCCTACGTCCTCGAGGACTTCGAGGCCCGCTCCGAGGACTCGATCCTCCTGCGCCGTTTGTCCCGGTAGACACCTTCCGGGAGCGCTTTTCAGGCCCTCGCCCCCTGGGGCGAGGGCCTTTCACTTACACGTTTAGCTCACCGTTAGTCCTGACTTCCATACCTGACTCCCATGGCGGGCCGGCTCCAGCGGGGCTGGATGGGGCCCCCTGCCGGTGTCTCGGGAGCATCGTGCGCGGGCCTGCAGGCTCAGATCCTGGGCCGATGTCGCCGGCCCGCCACCCTTAGAGCAGGAGCCCCCGATCCTCTCTTCACCTCCGGCGGGCTTCCAGAGACTTATAACTAAGTCGACTTGTTGAGGAACGTCCAAGGGGACGGGACGACAAGAGGTACACCTCCTGGACCTGCGAACATGGGGTCCGTCAGAGTCTACTTATCGATAACAGCCTTGATCGATTCATCTTTACAGCAAGAAGTTGACTAATGGACCTCAGTGAGCGATGATGCCGCTCGATAGGGTAGTGGTGGCAGCCGGAGATGTGCTCCGATCGGCGGTGCGTCGCTCAGGTCCCTCGGGGGATCGCCGACGGTCTGTAACCGGAAGTCTCGGCCGGGCCGACCGGGCCCTCCGGGTGCCGGCACGAGAGCCATAACCCTCATGTCTCCATAGAGACTTTTCCTAAACCTGTACTAAATCCTTAGTCCTGGGCGCTGACGTGGGCTTTACGTCCGAAATACCCCATTCGGGCTCGGGGAATGGCTCAAAGGATCTTGAACTCGGGGACGGCCCTCGCGCACTCAAACCAGACGGCCCTGGCCACTCCAGATGCCGACCTTGCGCGTGGGCGGAGTGAGGCTTCCCGACGGTCGCCTAGACGACGAGGCGATGTATCGACTAATCAACTTAAGGATACGGGCAGCCCCCGTCTCCCGTCTAAAGGAAGGGGAGCCCTGGGGGCTCCTAGGGCCTTCCTCTTCGACGAGGCTGGATCTTCCCGTCGCGTGGTTCATGTGGATCAGCGCGAGCTGCGGCCCGCTCGGGACCGACGAGACTCCATGGGGACAAGGACCTATGCCGCCATGTGTTCATGGAGTCTTGCCGGGTTGTCGGGAAGTCTCGTTGTCGATCTGTCTCTGAGGGGCACTGGCGCCATCGCGGTATATCGCTAAGAGGCCTTATAGATGTATAGGTAAGGCTATTCATAGTGAAGTCGTCGTGTACCTAAGCTACCCAACCTATGTATACATCGACAAAGGGAGAAGTCGAGAAGTAGGTAAGGCGATATGACCGCACTACGTTAAACCCGTCAGGGTTCCAATGGGAGTGTCTACTTGTCGTCTTATTGCCTAGGTATAAGTATGCGTGCCCGGATGCGGAGAGTAGTTGAAGCACCTGACCGGGGTGCCGCTTCCCGGCCGGCATGGCCCTCGAGGGAGCCTCAGGCGCTCTCAGCGGCCCGCAAGGGGGGCGCAGGGCCCAACCGGGGAGGGATGTTGATGTTATCTACTTGTCGATAAGCACCTGCCCCAGGAGTCCCCTGCTTGACGCCCCCGGGGGGAAGGTGCGGTGATCCGCCGGAGCGACTCGGTCGGCCCCCACATCTGCATGTCGACAAATCGATAAGGAGTCTCTCCATGTGCGCGGGGACATGTCCGAGTCTATAAAGCGATAAGTAGCTCCGCACAACAGGAGTCTACTAGGGGTGAAGAGGATGTATCGATATACCGATAAGACGCTAATCCTGTCGGTGCCGAGAAGGGGATAAGGAAGTTTGGAGCCTTATCGATATGTAGGGATGGGGATGCCTCGATCTGTCGCCCTGTGTATCAGGCGCCGGCGAGGCGAACGATGAAGTCGGTGACCGCGTCCCGGAACGGGACGAGGAAGGCGAGGCCGCCGAAGAGCACGAGGCCCAGGAGGATCAGGAACCCGTATTGATCGAGGAAGTAGATGATCCGGTGATGACGCGGAGGCAGGAAGATCGTGAGGAGCCTCGAGCCGTCGAGGGGAGGCAGCGGCAGGAGGTTGAACACCGCGAGGAAGACGTTGAGCGAGATGAACACCTGGAAGAAGAGGCCTTCGGTGCCAAATCGGGGGGTTCCGAGGGCAACCCAGAGCAAAGCGGCGATAAATGCGAGCAGGAGGTTCATAAAGGGACCCGCCAGAGCCACTGCCGCGGCGCCGAAGCGCTGGGACCGCAGCGCCTGCGGGCGGAATTCGACCGGTTTACCCCACCCGAAGCCCACCAGGATCAGCATCAAGCTCCCCAGCGGGTCGAGGTGGCGCAGGGGATTGGGGGTCAAGCGCCCCATCGCGCGCGGCATGCGGTCGCCCTGGAGATCCGCCGCCAGGGCGTGGGCGAACTCGTGCATCGAGATTGCCATCACGAGCGAGGCCGCGATGAGGAAGAACGCCACGGGATCGGAACGCAGGATGTCGAGCACGCCCGGTATTGTAGGGGCCCGGCGACGGCGGGCTGACCGGCGTTCTGCAACTAAGGCTCTAGTGAAAGGTTAGGGATGGAGAAAAGGGTATTCAGCGGGATCCAGCCGACCGGCAGCCCGCACCTAGGGAACTATCTCGGGGCGTTCCGGAACTGGGTCGCGCTCCAGGAGGACTACGACGCCTTCTATTGCATCGTCGACCTCCACACGCTGACGCTCCCGTGGGACCCCGCGGCGCTCGAGCGGCGGAGCATCGAGGGCGCGGCGGCGCTCTTCGCGGCGGGGATCGATCCCGCCGGAACGGTCGTGTTCCGACAATCCCACGTGGCCCAGCATGCCGAGCTCGCCTGGATCCTCACCTGCGTCGCTCGGATGGGCGAACTGCGGCGGATGATCCAGTTCAAGGAGAAATCCAGGGGCGGAGACGCCGAATCGATCGGGGCGGGATTGTTCGCCTACCCGGTGCTACAGGCGGCCGACGTCCTCCTGTATCAGGCTCACGGGGTCCCGGTGGGCGAGGACCAGCGCCAGCACATCGAGCTGATGAGGGATCTGGCGATCCGGTTCAACTCCCAGTTCGGAGACACGTTCGTGGTCCCCGAGGCATACATCCCCAAGGAGGGTGCCCGCATCATGGCCCTCGACGACCCCGCCGACAAGATGAGCAAGAGCTCGAAACGGCCGAATTCGGTCGTTAACCTCACCGATGAGCCTGAGCTGGTCGCCAAGAAGATCAAGTCGGCGGTGACCGATTCTGGCAGGGACGTGATCGCAGGCGGCGACAAGCCTGCGCTCACGAACCTGCTGATGATCTTCTCGTTGTTCGACGGGTCCACGGTGCCGGAGCTGGAGGAGCGCTTCGCCGGCTCCGGCTACGGGGACTTCAAGACGGCTCTCGCCGAGACGGTGATCGAAGGCTTGCGACCCATCAGGGAGCGCTACCTCGAGCTGATGGGGGATCCGGCCGAGCTCAACCGGCTCCTGGCGGAGGGGGCTGCCAAGGCGGCGGCGGTCGCCGAAGGGACCATCGCCAGCGTCTGGGAGCGCGTCGGGCTAGGGCCCCGTCCGGGACCCCAGTAGGGATTCCGCTCCCGGAGGGGTTTGGGGCTGTAGCCTGAGCCTCGCCGTTCCAGCCCCCTGGCCCGAAGCGGCGGGATGAGTAGCATATTGATATGTCGACAAGTAGAGAAGGGGATCGGCGCACATGCCGTACGAGGTCAAGCTCGAGGTGTTCCAGGGCCCGATCGACCTGCTGCTGCAACTCATCACTCGCCAGCGCGTGGACATCTACGACGTCTCGCTCTCGACGATCACCGACGAGTTCCTGGCCGCCACGCGCCGGATGGAGACGCTCGATCTCGAGTCGGCGACCGGCTTCCTGGTGGTTGCCGCGACGCTCCTGGAGCTCAAGTCGCTGAGGTTGCTTCCGGCCCGGGCCGGGGATCCGTCCGAGGGGCGGCTGCTCGAGGAGCGCGACCTCCTGCTGGCCCGCCTGGTCGAGTGTGCGACGTACCGCGAGGCTGGGTCCTGGGTCAACGCCGGCCTCATCTCCGGGGGCCGTTTCTTCGCCCGGACCGCCGGCCTCGAGCCGCAGTTCGTGGACCTGGCCCCCGATCTCCTGGCCAAGGTGACGCTCGAGGATCTGGCTCGCCGGGCGGCCTTGGCCCTCGCTCCCAGGCCGGAGCCCGAGATCGATACGTCCCATGTGAACCCGGTCACCGCCTCGGTGAAGGATGCGATCGTCGAGCTCTGCGAGCGGCTCAAAAGTGCTCCCGCGGTCAGCTTCGACGAGCTGTGCGGCCGGATCACCGACCGGATCGAGGTCGTCGTGCGGTTCCTCGCCCTGCTCGAGCTCTTCAAGGCCGGGGCGGTGGACCTCGGCCAGGCCGACCGGTTCGGGGACATCGTTGCTACCTGGACGGGCGAGGTCGACGTTCAGCAGGTCGTAGAGGACGCCGAGGAGTACACGGTGGGGAGCGAGAGCGACCGGGAACATGGGAGCGAGAGCGACCGGGAACATGGGAGCGAGAGCGACCGGGAACATGGGAGCGAGAGCGACCGGGAACATGGGAGCGAGAGCGACCGGGAACATGGGAGCGAGAGCGACCGGGAA
>JAENWQ010000166.1 GCA_016649855.1 Actinomycetota bacterium
CACCGCGGAGACGCCTAAGCTGAACCCGCCGATCTTGAGCTTGCCGACCAAGAACCCTGCTCCGGCCACGACGAACAGGGTTAGGACGGGGTTGTCGACGAGTAGAGCGATCATCCGAGGGACTCGGCCAGTTCCTCGAGGCTGGCGACATTGTGACCGGACAGGAACGTATCGACGTGCGGTAGCGCCGCAGCCATGCCGCGCGCCAGTGGCTCGTACTGCGGACTGCCCTTGAGGGGATTGACCCACACGATCCTGTGGGCGAGTCGGGCGAGCCTTCCCATCGCCGCTTCTAGTTGCGCCGGATCGCCGCGCTCTAGACCATCAGAACAGAGGACGACGACCGAGCCGCGCAGGAACCCGTGCTGTCCGAAGAGCCTGACCAGCTCGTACAGCGAGCCTCCGATCCTCGTCCCTCCATCCCAATCGCTCACCTCGGCGGCCACCCGCGTTAGCGCCCCTTCGGTGTCGCCGGTCTTCAGCGACCTCGTCACACGGGTGAGCCGGGTTCCGAAACAGAAAACCTCAACCACGCGGCCGGCCTCCATCGCGGCGAGGCCGAACTGGAGGAACGCGCGCGCATAGGGCGACATCGATCCCGATACGTCAAGGATCAAGACCAGCGGCCGGAGCTTCGTGCGGCGCCCCTTCCTCGCCCTTCGAAAGGGTTCGCCGCCGGTCCGGAGCGATCCGCGCAAGGTGCGGCGAAGATCGAAACGATCGCCGTGCACGTCCGGGCGCAATCGCCTGACCTCGCGCCGCGCGATGATCGGCGCTATCCGACGGATCAGGAGCGCGACGCGCGCTCGCTCCTCGTCGGTGAGGTCCTCGAAGGACTTCGTCCGGAGCACCTCGGTGCTGCTTGCGGTGATCCGGATCGCGACCTCTTCGTCGGACTCCTCAGTCTTGTCATCGGGCAGCTCCCACGCCCCGCTGCTCACTCCTTCGACCTCGATCGTCCCCATCTCGGTGGGCTCTGAGCCCGGTCTCTCGGGCTGAGCCGCGATCTCCTCGGGCAACTTCTCGGCACCGAAGTAGTCGGCGAACGCCTGATCGAACGCCTCGAAGTGATCCTTGTTCGAAACGAGGGAGGTACGCGCGGCCCAGTACAGATCCTCGGGACCGAGCGCCAACGACGACACCGCTTGGGAGAACGTCAGGATCCGGCCGGTTCCCACCGGCAGACAGCGCGCCCTCAGGAAACGCCCGAACCCAACCAGTCGGTCGAGCTCCTGGGTCACTGCTCTCCCAGGATCTCCGGCAGCCTCGCCCTGACCGATCCCTCGTCGTCGTGGTCCTTGATCACCGCGCCCAACGTGGCCGCCATCGTCTCTTCGTCGAGAGTTCCGCCATCGAGGAAATTGAGCGCGTTGGCCCAATCGATCGTCTCTGCAACCCCGGGCCGCTTGACGAGATCCATACTCCTCAGGCGTGCGACGATCCGGGCGACCTCCTTCGTGAGGCCTTCCGGAACGTCCGGTGCCCGCAACCGCACGATCTCGACCTCTCGCTCGAGCGAAGGATGGTCGATCCAGTGATAGAGGCAGCGGCGCTTCAGCGCGTCGTGAAGCTCCCTGGTCCGGTTCGAGGTGATCACAACTACGGGTGGTTGCTCCGCGACCACGGTGCCGACCTCGGGGATCGTTACCGCGAACTCCGAAAGGATCTCGAGAAGGAACGCCTCGAACTCATCGTCGGCGCGATCGAGTTCGTCGATCAACAACACCGCACCGGCCCCCGCACGGATGGCGGCGAGCAGCGGACGCTCGACCAAGAACTCGGGCCCGAAGAGATCCTTGACCTGCTCGAGGTGCAGCTCGGGCGTTCGGGCCGCCAGCAACTGGCGCGAGTAGTCCCATTCGTAGAGTGCCTGGCTCGAATCGATGCCCTCGTAACACTGGAGCCTGATGAGCCTCCGCCCCAGCGCCACGGCGAGAACCTTGGCCACCTCGGTCTTCCCCACGCCGGCCTCGCCCTCGAGCAGCAACGGCTTGGCGAGACCGGTCGCGAGATGGATCGAGGTCGCGAGGCCCCGATCCGCGATGTACGCCTGCTCCCGCAGGGAGCGCTGGACCTCCTCGACCGAGCCGAAGACGGGATCAGCCATACAACCGTCCTCCTGTTCTTAGGTACTCAGCCGTTGCGTCCATCCGGTGCATGTAGCTCTCCAGGCATGCGATAGCGTCAGTGCAGTATCACCCGCAAGTCCGGTTTCCGCGACGAAAGGGTGGCTCAGCGGCGTGAGGGACGTTCTTCCACAGATCGACCGCTGGCTGGCGGACGGCAAGAAGGTAGCGATCGCCACCGTGGTTCGGGTCGAACGATCCGCACCCAGGGACCCCGGCGCAGTGATGGCGCTATCTGAAGATGGAGACGTCGTCGGGTCGGTGTCGGGTGGGTGCGTCGAGCCCGCCGTCTACCAGGAAGCGATGGAGGTGCTCGAGACAGGCGTTCCCAAGAAACTGACCCACGGGATCACCGACGACCAAGCTTTCGAGGTCGGCTTGACCTGCGGAGGCACGATCCACCTGTTCGTCGAACGACTGGACTGGTAAATGGGTGTGCTTTTCAGCGAGCTCAAGGACTCCATCCTGGAACGGCGTCCCGTGGCTCTGGCCACCGTGGTTCGGGGCGACGCCCCGGGAGCCAAGCTCCTCGTCTCGAACGACGGCGCTAAGGGCACGCTCGGCAACGAAGGTCTCGACTTCGCCGTAAAGGAAGACGCCTTCAGCATGCTGCAACTCGGCCTGACCGGGATCCGCACCTACGGGCGGACGGGCCGCCGGCGCCTTGAAGACGTCGAAGTCTTCATCGAATCCTTCGCTCCCCCACCCCGCATGTACGTCTTCGGAGCCATCGACTTCACCGGTGCGGTGGCGCGCCTCGGGAAGTTCCTCGGCTACCACGTAACGGTGTGCGATGCCCGGGAGAAGTTCGCCACCGCCGCGCGCTTCCCGGACGCGGACGAAGTGGTGGTTCAGTGGCCCGACGAGTTCCTGGCCGGTGCCGAGGTCGATCGACGGACCGTCATCTGCGCGCTGACCCACGATCCCAAGTTCGACGTCCCACTGTTGAAGGCCGCCCTGAAGACGGACGCCGGCTACATCGGCGCGATGGGAAGCCGCCGGACGCACACGGAGCGGTGCCAACAACTCAGGGACGAGGGTGTCTCCGACGAAGAGATCGCCCGGATCTCCGGACCGATCGGCCTCGACATCGGGGCCCGGACGCCCGAAGAGGTCGCCGTCTCGATCGCATCCGAGATCATCGCTCTCCGGACGAACGCCTCCGGCCGGCGACTCGTCGATCTAGGCGGGCCCGTGCATGCTCCGCTCGAGAACCCATCCTTGGAGTGACCTCCGGTCAGCTGCTTCCGTAGACCACCATGCTCACCGCGATGTAGTGGGCGATCCAGGCGAGCACGGTGAAGGCATGGAAGACCTCGTGGAAACCGAACCACTCCGGTGCCGGATCCGGCCACTTCGTTCCATAGACGACCCCGCCGAGCGTGTACAGGATGCCTCCGACGACCACGAGGATCACCGCTCCCGCGCCGGCGGCATCTACCAGCTGCGGGATCACGAAGATCGCCGCCCATCCGGTGAGGAGGTAGAGCCCCGTGTACAGCCACCGGGGGGCATCGATCCAGAAGAGCCGGAACAAGATCCCTCCGATGGCGCCGGCCCACACCAGCGACAAGATGATCGTCGAAGCTGGCCGATCCAGAGCGAGGACCGCGAACGGCGTATAGGAACCGGCGATAACGAGGTAGATGTTCGCGTGGTCGAGACGCTTCCAAACCGCCAGCGCCCGCGGTGACCACCGGCCCCGGTGGTAGAGGGCCGACGTCGCGAACAACAAGATGGACGCTGCGACGAACACCGTCGCCGGCCGACGGGCGGCCGCACCGGGGGCCAGGGCCACGAGGATGATGCCCGCGACGAGGGCAACGGGGAAGATCCCCGCATGCAGCCATCCACGGAGCCGCGGCTTCACCGCCTCGATGAGGTCGTCTGCTGCCTGCTGGACCACTCCCTCGGGCATCCTCACAGACTACGCGTTAGGCCGTTTTGGATTTCGCCGCGATCTGTTTCTCCGACACGCGCGTGACGTTGCGAGCCAGGCCGACCTTCTCCATCGCCGTGATCACGGCTCCGCTCAGATCGGGCTGGGCCTTGCCGATGCCCTGGACGGCGGCCGACGGGAACGCGTGATGGTTGTTGTGCCACGACTCGCCGAACGAGACCAGGGCGAGGGCCCAGTTGTTGGTCGAGAACTCATCACCATCGAAGGGCCGCTTCCCGTAGAAGTGACAGATCGAATTGATGCTCCAGGTGATGTGATGAAGGATGAATATGCGCACCAGGGATCCCCACAGGAACGCGGTGAGAGCGCCACTCAACGTGCCCGTGATCGCGAACCCTGCGATCGCCGGGAGCGTGAAGGTCAGCGCCATCCACAGCGGGAACAGGCGATCGATCTTCACCAATGCCGGAACCTTGAGCATGTCGGGGGCCCACCGCCGAGCCGACGACTGCTCGTCGTTGAACAGCCAGCCCATGTGCGCGTGCCACAGACCCTTCAGTACGCCCCGGATACCGGGACCCTCATCGAGGTGAGGAGAGTGCGGGTCTCCCTCCTTGTCGGCGAAGGCGTGGTGACGACGATGGTCAGCGACCCACGTGATCACGGGGCCCTCTATCGCCATCGATCCGGCGATGGCCAGAAGACCGCGGATGAACGGCGTCGTTTCGAAACTCTGATGCGTGAAGAAGCGGTGGAAACCGATCGTGATCCCCAGCCCCGTGAAGACGTAGAAGAACAGTGCGATGCCGGCGTCGACCCAGCTCAGCCCCCGCCCCCACAACGAGTACACCGCGGCTGCGAACCCCAGGAACGGGATCACCGTGACCGCCAGCACGAGGCGCCTTTGGAGCACCGCCCTGCGGCCTTCCAGTAGCTTCACCCCCGGGATGGGGACCCGCTGCTCTCGTTCCTGAACCGCCTGCGCCATGCTGATCTCCTCTACTCGAACTCGCGATTCCATACTTACGGTGCCGTAGGCTACCATACCGTAAGTTACGCACCGTAAACCCGTGCGGGGATCGAAACCTGAGAAACCTTGCCTCAGGTAGCGGCGTGATCCTCGGGCCTGCCGGACATCGCGGGCGTCCCGACGGTCAACGCAGGGATGAGCACGTGAGCCAGGGGGCCGATGGCCAGCGCGTAAGCGACGGTTCCCACCCCCACCGAGCCACCGAGTAGCCAGCCGAAGACCAGCGCCGTCACTTCGATCGAGGTGCGCGCGACCCGGATCGACCGCCCGTCCCTGGCGAGTCCGGTCATGAGCCCGTCGCGCGGGCCTGGTCCAAGACCTGCTCCGATGTAGAGACCGGTAGCGAAACCGTTCAGGAGGATGCCGGCGATCAGGAAGCCCACCCGGAGGGCGACATCGTTCGGGGTCGGAAGGAAGTGCAGGGAAAGATCCACAAACACGCCGATCAGGATCCCGTTGCTGATGGTTCCCACACCGAGCCTCTGCCGGATCGGGATCCACAGCAACAGCACGACCGCGGAGGTTGCGATCGTGACCATCCCCAGGCTGAAACCGCTACGGACGGAGACTCCTTGGTGGAACACGTCCCAGGGATTGAGCCCGAGGTTCGCTCTTACCAGTAGCGCGGTGCTGAACCCATAGA
>JAENWQ010000023.1 GCA_016649855.1 Actinomycetota bacterium
CTATCGCCCCTATCGCGAGCTCCTGCTGCCACGGAACACCCAGCTTCCTCACGACCAGCACATCGAGCGGTGCATCCAGGGCTCGCGCGACCTCGGCGGCGAGAACCACACCACCACGAGCTAGCCCGATGACCACGGGGTCCTGTTTCCTCACCTGCTCAAGGCGTTGGGCCAGCCGTCGGCCTGCATCCCTACGGTTGAGAAATGACATCCTTGCCGCCTCCTTTCAGGCGTGACGGTCAAGGTTCTTGAGCCCTGCCCTCACTCCAGACTAGGAGGTCTTCAGCCTCGCGGGTAGGGCCGAATGGACTCTAGACAGGTCCGGCTACCTCGTTCATGAAGGGATCGGATTGCCCGGTTCGCGGAGAACCGAGTTTGCTATCTCTAACGCCGACGTAGTGGCGAGGTTAAGGGCGGTCAACTGGCCGGCCGTGATCCGTTCACACACCCAGTCCCAGTGAAGGGACACGACGTCACCGGGCAAGAGATCGAGAGCGAATCCCAGACCGTCCTCGGCTACTTTCACCTCTTCGATACGTTCCGGACCGAGGGAGAGCGCCGAGCCATCGAAGATCAGTGGCCGTGATGCAACCAGCGCGCTGTCCGAGACCGTCTCCACTATCCGTCCCGGACGGATCCGGCAGCTCTCGAGCACCCGAAGGGGTTCGATCGAGCCTTCGAGTCGAAGCATCCCGACCCACGGGTACACGACGAAGACGTGATGATTGTGGTGAACGCACCCGCGTGCGAACGACGTCGTCCCAACCGCGCTCCATCGACGTATCCCCATGCGAGGCCGGAATCGCTCCTCCAGGAATCGGTATGTAGCAGATTCTTGGACGTTGTCGAGGAGTCCGTTTCCCACCCAGTACGCCTCGACGACGCGATCGTCGAGAGGGTCGGCGATGTCGTTCGCCTCAGCGATCAGGCTCAGATAAGGCCACGCTCCCTCGAAGCCGCGGGCGAGCTGTAGGAGCCCGCCATCCACGACCTGGTGGGCTCCGTACTCAAGCAACGCGCGGTGATCGTCCGGTCCGCAATAACCGAGTGCGTTCGGCGCATACGCATAGCGGCAGAAGCGGACGGGGCCGTTGCTCATACCACCGCCGGCACCCGTCGAGAACGGATCGTTCCGGCCGCGGCCGCCGTGACTCCGAGAGCGATCAGGAGGAGACCAACGGCGACGTTGGTCGCTATGGGTGCCCCTTTGATCCCCGCCGCGAGCAGCGTCGTGATGATCTGCCCGAGCACAAGCACGGCGGTGACGTCGATGGCTTGAGCCCGAGCAAGTGCCGCGAACCAGGTGGCGACGAATGCGGCGAGGATGGCACCGGTGACGAAGGCCCAGGTCCACTGTTGGGCCGTCAGGGACATCAGGGCTTCGGCTCGACCGGTGGCTACGACGAACATCAGGAGGAACAATGTTCCTATCCCGAGTCGTGCCGCCGCGACGGCCGGTGACGGGATCGCCGCCAGGAGGCGCTTGGCCACGACGAATTCGACCGCCCACAGAAGCGTCGCACCGAAGATCATCAGCTCGCCCGTCCCGAAGGCCGCCGTCCCGAGGTCGGCCAGCACCACCTGTCCCATAAGGAGCAGGGCGATCGCGGCGATGTGGAAGCCGGTGAGCTTCTCGCGGAGCAACGGCACGGCGAGGAGGGCAACCCACACGACAAGCGTCTTGTGGATGAAGCCGGCGGTCTGCGCGGACTCGGCCCGAGCCAGGCCTTCGAAGAACAGAACGAAGGCGATGCTTCCTCCGATCAGGCCGAGTGCTGCCAACCACACCCATTGCCGGGGCGTCAGCGCGCTCTTCGGCGAGATCTTCGACCCTCGGCTGGTCGCCATCAGCACCAGCAGCAGGAGCGCCGCTGCGATCGCGTTCTTAGCCGTCGTGTAGACCGTTGCGTCGGGACTCTGCACCACGAAGTAGGTGTTGACGAAGATCGCTACCCCGCTGATGCATGCGGTGACCACCGCAAGAGACAATCCCACGACACGCGTGCGAGGCAGGCCTCGTACGGCCCCACCCATCTTTGGCGCTTCATCGTTCATCGCGCTTCTCCTTTGAGGTCTCGTTCGGTCATCGCAAGCAGTTCCGCGGCTTCGGATTCATCGAGCTGTTCGATCGCGAGCCCGAGGCTGGTCAGAACCCAATCTCCGGCCCCCACAGGCGTGCCCTCCAACGTCAACAACGCAAGTGAGATCGACCGGGGGGCACCCCGGATCCGCGCGATGGCTTCGGCACCGTCGTGGGAGACCTCGATGATCTGGGCCGCGTCGCTCATGCACATCGTCAGACCTCCTCCGCCCTCAGCTTTCGCGCCAGATCGTCTGCAACCTGAACCGTCGCCCTGTCGACCTCGGCCGATACCCCCTCGCCCACCGAGAAATCGACGCCCTCGATGCCGATGATGTTAAGCGTCGGTGGGAGCAGGTCGAGGACGCGCGCCAACTCAACGGCTTCGCCGAGTCCGAGGGCGTGCGTCGAGTCGCGTTGGTGAGCGACGGGATCGCCCGTTTCATCGAGCGAGCTTAGATGGACGTGATGCACGACGCCGGGGTCCGTGCCGCGCACCGAGTCGATCACGTACGCCTCATCCGCACCGCGCCATGCATCGAGGAGGCCGGCGGGCTCGCCATCATGCTCGAGGATCGTCACGCCCGGAGGCGCGTGCTGGCGGAGACGTCGCACTACCTCCAATCCTGCACCATCGTCATGCCGGAAGGGATTCCCCATGCCGATCACGACACGTTTCACTCTCGCACCACCTTTAGGTCGAGGAAGTGAGTCGCGCACGAGATGCACGGGTCGTAGTTGCGGATCGCTTGCTCACAGAGCCATGTCAACTCCTCATCTGCAAGCTCCAGACGCGACTGGACGAACGAGCGGAGATCCTCTTCTATCCGGACCTGGTTCTGTGACGTCGGTGGGACTATCCGAGCATCTTCGATGATTCCGTCGCCGTCGGTCTGATAGCGGTGATACAAGATCCCGCGCGGCGCTTCCGTCGCGCCGTAGCCAACACCGGCGCGGGGTTGGACCTCCAGGAAGGAGCGTTCGGGTACCTCATAGTGGTCGATCAGCCGGACGGCCTCGTCGCACGCGTACAAGGTCTCGACCGCTCGCACGATGATGCTCTGGAACGGGTTGTTGCAGATGAGACCCAGCCCTGCATCGGCCGCCGCCTCACGCGCCAGCGGTGACAGAAGCTGCCCGTTGAGCGCGTACCGGGCCAGTGGACCGGCCATGTAGGAGCGGCCGTCGCTCAGGCGTGCGTGCAATGCGTTGGAGTGCTCGACATGCTCCTCGACCACATGATCGTCGAACGCGGACACCTCGAACGACGATCCATCACTCACGCCGATGCGGCCCTCCATGATCGGGTAGATGTCGGGGTGCTGCAGCGCCACGTACGTGTAGTCCTGCGAGAATTCCGGGAACTCGAGAGTGGCACACCACCGGACCGTCGCCACCGCGTCGTCGCGCGCCCGCAACAACGTCTCACGCAGTACTGCGAGGTCCTGCCGGGAAGGAGCGCTGTAGAAGCCGCCGATCCGGACGTTGATGGGATGTACGGAACGGCCACCGAGCAAGTTCAATATGTCATTGCCGGCCCTCTTCAGCCGCAAGCCCCGCTCGACGATATCGCGATGGTCCTTGGCCATCTCGACCGCGCCCGGGTATCCGAGGAAGTCGGGGGCATGGAGAAGGTGGATGTGAAGCGAGTGGCTCTCGATCCACTCGCCGCAGTACAGCAGCCGTCGAAGGTCGGCGATCGCGCCATCCACCGTGACCCCGCAGATGTTCTCCATCGCGAGACAGGCACTCATCTGGTAGGCGACCGGACAGATGCCGCAGATCCGAGCGGTGATATCCGGCGTCTCGGTGAAACGCCGGCCCCTCAGGAACGCCTCGAAGAAGCGCGGAGGCTCATAGATCGACAGTTCGACGTCTTGCACCTTGCCGTCGCGCACCCGCACGACCATGCCACCCTCGCCTTCTACCCGAGCGAGAGCCTTGACTGTGAGCGTTCGGTCACGTTCGTGGCTCATGGGCCTCACTGATCTCTCGGAACGCCGGCGCGTTCGCATTGAAGGTGCGGAAAGACCGAACGAGATCGGCCTCGCTAACGCCGAGCTCCTTGAACCTCGACGTTAGGGATGGTGAGTTGACCGTCTCGGCCGGCCCGAAGCATCCGTAACAGCCGCGCGCATACGAAGGGCAAAGGGCTCCGCAACCAGCCTGGGTGACAGGACCCAGGCACGGCGTCCCATGCGCCACCGTCACGCAGACCGTTCCGCGTTTCTTGCATTCGACACAGACGCTGTGATTCCGGATGTTGGGTCGGCGATGGGCCAAGAATGCCGTAACCACCTCGACCAGCTGACCCTTGTCGATAGGACAGCCTCGCAGCTCGAAATCGACCGGCACGTGCTCGGCGATGGCGGTTGAGTTCGCAAGCGTTGAGATGTACTCGGGTCGCGCGTAAACGATCTGGAGGAATTCCTCGACGTTCGCGAAGTTGCGAAGTGCTTGGATACCCCCGGAGGTCGCACAAGCGCCGATGGTGATCAGCGTGCGCGAGGCGGCCCTCACTTCACGGATCCGCTCCGCATCGTGGGGAGTGGTGATGGAGCCCTCGACCAACGAGAGGTCGTACGGACCCGACACCGTTGCGCGCGTGGCCTCGAGGAAATGCGCGATATCGATCTCACCGGCCAGCGGGAGAAGATCGTCCTCGAGGTTCAGAACCGTGAGCTGGCATCCGTCACAGGAGGCGAACTTCCATACCGCGAGTGTGGGTTTGACCGACGTCATACTTCTCTCACCCTCATGAGGCTCTCTACGCGCTCGTACGGAAATATGGGCCCGTCTTTGCAGACGAACTCGGGGCCGAACTGGCAGTGTCCGCAGTGGCCGATCGCGCATTTCATGTTGCGCTCCATCGAGATCCTGATCTGGTCAGACGCGACGCCCAAGTCCATGAGGTCGGTTGCCACCGCCCTCATCATGATCTCGGGTCCACATACCAAGGCGACGGTTCTTCCGGGGTCGAAGGACACGCGTGGGATCAGCTCGGTCACGAGCCCAACGGCTCCCCTCCACTCCGACGGCGCAACGTCGATGGTGACACGCACCTGCGCGTCGAGACGAGCTTGCCACCGCGCGATGTCGTCCTGGAAGATGAGCAGCTCGGGAGAGCGAGCCCCGATGAGGACCGAGAGCTTCCCGTGGAGCTCGCGGTGAGCCAGAACGTGTTCGATCGCGGGGCGGAGCGGAGCGAGCCCGATACCACCCGCAACGATAAGGACATCGGCGCCGGGATGATCCTCGAGCCCCCATCCGTTGCCGTACGGCCCTCTCATACCGAAGACATCGCCCTCGCCGGCGTCGTAGATAGCGCGGGTGACCGCCCCAACCGCCCGAACCGTGTGCAAAACGGAGCCCTCGCTCATCCCGCTCATCGAGATGGGGACCTCCCCGATCCCGAACGCGTAGAGCATGTCGAATTGGCCCGGACGTAGCTCGATCTGGGGACCCTCAAGCGGGTCGAACGCAAGGGTCACGGTGTCCGCCGTCTCACGCCGCTTCGAGGCGACCCGGAAGATCCGAGGCGTCATGGGACCCGACATATCAGCCGGCCCGACCATGTCCGTAGAGATCCAAGAGCCTCATTCGAGCCGACTGCATCCTGCGACGCATGATCTCAGCGACTCGCTTCATCATCTCGTAGCCGAGTCGTGGATCCTCTTCACACTTTGCGCGCAAACATGTCGCGTCGAGTCTCACGGCGCTCACCTCTTCCACTGCACGCGCGTCGAACTCCCAGCGATAGGGCGGGAACAACCACGAAGCCCCCACTATGTCGCCTTCGCCAACTATGTCCAGCACAAGGGATCCTCGGTCCGCGCCGTGCACCTCGAGAGCCACTCGCCCCGAACGGATGACGTAGAAGCAATCTGCCGGTTCACCCTCGTGGAAGATGAAGCGATCCGCTTCGAAGTGCACGTTCGATCCGCATCCAGAGATGAACGCGATCGTTTCTTCACCAAGTCCCTGGAAGAATGCCTGCTCCTTGAGGAGCTCTCGGATATCACGTGTCGCCATGTCGAGATCCTTCCTGCGTCTCTCGGATCGCCGCAACCTCTTCGGTGATGTCTATGCCGACTGGACACCATGTGATGCAGCGACCACAGCCGACGCAACCAGACGTGTCGAATTGATCTATCCACGATGCCAGCTTGTGGGTCATCCACTGCCGGTAGCGTCCGCGCGTGGTCGTCCTCACGTTGTTTCCGCCCAGCTCGGAGAAGTCGAGCGTGAAACACGAATCCCACGACCGCCATCGCTCGGCGTTGTCTCCCGTCAAGTCGGTCGTGTCTTCCACGGTGCTGCAGAAGCAGGTTGGGCACACGAGCGTGCAGTTCGTGCATGACAGACAGCGTTGTGCAACGTCGTCCCACCGTGGGTGCTCACGGTTGCCGTAGAGGAGCTCCTTGATGCCGTCCGTGTCCATCGACCGGCCCATGGCACCGGCGGCCCGTTCGATGACGGCCTCTGCCGAACGTTCGTCTTCGGTGGTGGCGGGCATGTGCGGAAGGGCCGAGAGGAGCTCCTCGCCGCGTTCGCTTCCGACGTCAACCGTGAAGGCGTGGCGATCCCCCTCGAGGATCTCCGTCAGCGAGAGGTCGAACCCCGGACCCGCGCGAGGGCCCGTTCCCATAGAAACGCAGAAGCAGGTTCCCGCAGGCGTCGAGCAGTTGACCGCGATGATGAACGCGTTGCTGCGTCGGTCGGCGTAGGTGGGATCCGGGTGCTCGCCGAGGAAGACGCGGTCTTGGATGTGGATCGCAGCGAGCTCGCATCCCCGCACGCCGAGAAAGGCGTACGGCCCCCCCTGAGGCGCCGCCTCCTCCACCTCGAAGGCGCCCGAAGAGCGACGAGCTTTCCATAGAAGCGTTTGGGGTGGAAAGAGGTACTTCTTCCATGAATGTGGGCCGACCGCATAACCGAATAGTGCGGAGTCGTCGCGGCGGGTCAGACGATAGGTGGCGGCGTCCTGTTCGTCGGTCCACCCCGCCGGAAGGTCGTTCACCCCGGCGATCTCGTCGTAGACGATCGCCCCATCGCGGACAGTCGGTCCCAAGACCGTGTAGCCGCGAATCGTCAACGAGTCGAGAAGAGCCTGCAGTCCCTCAAGGTCGATGACCGCTTCAGGCAACTTCTTTTCCTTCCTTCCGAACGAGCGGTGCACCGATGAATCTCAGCTTGCTCCAGCGTGGCGTCCTCGGGGTTCATCGTCAACCGGCCGTCCATGCACCGGATAGGGCCGAATGGATGGAGAGGCCGTGGGCCCATCGGCCCTACCCCCGATCCCCGAACGAAGCGACCCTGGGGAAGAGGGCGCTATCGAAGTTGAGCTGGACCAGCTTGCCGATGACCATGACGCGCTGGCCCTTCTTCAACGACTGCGCTGCGTTCTCGGCGACCGAGCGCCATGCCGTGCAGCGGGCCAAGATGAAGGCTGATGCCAATGTCTTAGGTCTGATTCCGCAGGGGCAACTATATTCGTGGCTATGCGGCGAGCGATAGGAACTGCTTTGGGGGGCTTCGCGGGCCTGGCCTTTACCACGTTCGGACTCGTCGACACCTCGCACGGGTTGCATATCGGGGGAGGAAACGAGGCGACTCCGACTGTCATCGCTATTGGCGTCGTGGTAGGGGCGTTAGCGGGAGCCGCCATCTTGTGGCACTGGCCAACGGCCATCCTCGGAGCTACCGTGGGGCTCGCGGGAGGAATCTGGCTTCGCGACAATTTGGCTTTCGGTGGCGTTCAACCTCCTTGGGTTTTCTTGCTGCTCTTCGGACTACCTGCAGTGGGTGCAGCGGGTGGCTATCTGTTGCACCGATCACGAAGGTAGAGAGAGGATGGCGAGCGCCGTGCTCTACGTCTTCTTCTGCGGGCTCACTGGACGTCGCGATCAGCTGCTGACGGTGGCGGCGTCGCTGGTCGCGTTCGAGGGCCTCATCTTCCCTGGAACGTTCGATGCGCAAGGTGGGCTGAAGGGTTCCACGGGCTTCGACGGTGCATCTCTATGACTACTCCCTTGTTCGGCGGCGTGGCCACTTTGCGAAGAAGGCGCCATGCGAAGGGCTCGCAAAGTCTCGTTGGTTGTTGACTAGGGGCGGGCTACCGCTGGCAGGCATCAGGGGGCGATGAGGAACGGCTCCTCCTTGCGAGGTCTTGCTGACCATCGTGGGCATGACAGACGCGGCGTTGGGCAGCACCGCATCGCCCTGATCGTCGGTGATCGTGGCGATCACCATGCTTCCGAGGCGGCCGAGGCTCTTTCATACTCAGCCCGGAACAATGTTGCGCCACCCTAGAGACGCGCCGGTTGACGGACGGACGCGATCGATCCAGAGGCTGAGGCCTACAGGTCGCTGATCGTCTCCCACGTCTCTTCTAGCGTGGGCACCACGATCCCCAAGCCGAGGTTCTCGAGGAACACCGCGAGGACATCGTCCTGTTCCGTGGCCAATCGAGAACGGATCGCCTGTATGCCCAAAGCGTGGGCGGCTTCTCCGATGCTTCTGGTCACGGAGAGATCTTCACCGACCAAGTCTGCCTGGGCGGAGCCAAGCTGCTCCAAGATCGAAGCATCGGTCAGGTCCAGGACACGATCGAGCGCGACGCCATAGTTGAAGAGCTGGCGTGGAAGCAGACCCTCGGGTCCGATCGCAAGCCCGTTCCCCGCTCTTAGGAACTCGGCCACCGCGCAGGCGCGCGTCGTGCAGAGGTAGAGCACGGGAAAGCTCTGAGGGGGGTTGAACCGACCACCGCGCCGGCGAGCTCCTTCGCCTCTTAGTGGGTCATAGTTGGGTGCCTGTTGCCGAAAGCCATCGCCTCGATAGAGCTCCGTGGGCAGGTTCGAGAGGACTACCGGGTCGAGATCAGTCACGCCTGAATAATCAAGCCGTGACACCTTCGGCCAGGGCCATGATCGAGTCGATCACGCGTTGGTACTCGCCTCTGGCGACGACGTCAAGGGGCTTCTCGTAGGCCAGGTCCGGATTAGGGCTCCGCAACCACAGGCGGGCGGGCTGCTCCCTCAGTACCCCGCGCACCAGATCGACCACAGCCTTCAGCTCCAGCAGGCGCTCCTCCGAGTCGCGCCTCGGCACGCTGCGAGAGGACTGCCAGCGTGTGACGCTGCGAGAGCTGGTACCCAAAACGCGGGCGATGTCGGCCCCGTCGACGACCTCCCCGTCGAGGAGACGATCCAGGAGCACCCCAACCTCACCCAACCCCTACCTCCTTCTGACATGCTCGTAATTCGACAGCCTAATGGCTATAGTATGGCATAGATATGTCGCGCAAATAGGAGGCCAAATGAACTGGGGTCACGGGTCTTTACCCCGCGGGACTCCACGCTAGGCGTCTCCCGATCCTCGCGACCAGCCTGTACGCGGCCTGAGGGTGCCGAGAGAGCGGGGGCGCCCGCGCCGCGTGGCCCTTGAGCAGGTGACGGGCTCGAACCGCCGACCCCTGCGTTGTAAGAGCCAACGATGGCGAAGCGAATCCCGAGCAGTTAGTAGCTTTTCCGCAGGCCAGACTAGGTTTTGGCTTGTCGCTGCTTCGCGCTCAAACCCTTGGTTACGCGATGGAATGTGGACCAGATGTGGACCGCCACGTAGGAAAGTCGGCGCCGAAGCAAGCGAAACCACCCGAAAGGGCTATTCCCTATCCATTCCGGCCCAAGTAGCTTCTTCTTTCCTTAGATTTCTTGGCGGAAAGGTTTCAGCGTGATGTCTAAGCGAACCGTATCGATCTTCGCTTCGCTTGCAGTAGCCGGTTTACTGCTCCCCATGCCCTCGTCCGCACACAGCAGTCTGCGGAAGGGCCGCTACGAATGCTGGCTCAGCGAGATAACCCAGTACTCGAACTACGACTTGAAGATCAAGGCCGGGAACAAGTACGCCTTCACCTTGGATGATGAGACGGTCGGTAAGGCGGGCAAGTTCGTGCACGATGGGAAGAAGCTCCGTTTCACGAGCGGATACCTCAAGGAGGAGGGGTACAAGGGCAAGCACGCGGCCCTCGACGACACCTACAACACTCACATGGTCTATCTGTACAAGAACGGCGACCTCAAGTACGACTGCAACAACAACTAACCGTTCTGTAACAAAAGAAAGTCTGTAACAAAGAAAGGCCGTTAGTTCGACGCGTCATCCGAGATACCTCTGCCAGAGGTCACCTGGAGAGAGCTCCACGTCGGCAGCCACAGCATCTTCGACGCGGCCGGATCGCCGAGGTCAGTCGGCGGACCCTCCGCCGGGTCGTGATGGGCATCGACTTCTAGGCGGACAAGACGGGGCGAACTTCTCCACGAGGGTTAGACCACGTCTAACGCGTGTGGAGAAGTTCGCACCTTGAGCAGGTGTTTGTGAAGGTTCTGTGAAGGTTCATGTTGTGGGCGGTGACGGGCTCGAACCGCCGACCCCTGCGTTGTAAGCGCAGTGCTCTACCACTGAGCTAACCGCCCGACGAACGCACAAAACTACCTGGTCAGGCCCCCATTCCGCGTTCCACCCTCCACGCTGAGGGTAGAGCTGCCCGGGGATGTGACCCGATAGGGCCGAACGGCCCTCCCATTGGGGAGCCCAACATGACTACGATCACTCACGAGCCGGCACTCAGCCGGTGCACGGGATTTCAACGCGATCCAGTCAGGTGGTGACGGGATGAAGATCAGAAGGTCCGACCGCTCGGCCCCCGGAGCGAACTCGGCTCTCTCCGCCGGGATGGAAGCCGATGTCCTCTCGGTCCGGAACGGGCAACTGTTCATCGACGAGATCAGCGTCGTCGAGCTCGTGGAGCGCTTCGGTTCGCCGATCTTCGTGTACTCGGAGGTGCAGCTACGGCGGAACGTGCGTCGCATCCGTGCCGCCTTCGCTAAGGCATGGCCGGACGGGCCGGTCGACGTGCTGCCGGCCTTCAAGGCAAGTCCGATGCTGGCGACCCGAGCGATCCTCAGCGAGGAGGGGGCCGGGGCTGACATCTATTCCCCCGAAGAGCTCGACGGGGTGTTGCGGACCCCCGTCGATCGCGCGCTCGTGTCGGTGAACGGAGGTGGCAAGAGCCGCGAGCACCTGCGGCGCTGCGTCGCCGAGGGGGTCCGCATCACCGTCGAAGACGTCCACGAGATCGACCTGATCCAGGAGGTCGCCGCCGAACTCGGAGAGGTCGCCAAGATCCGTTTCCGGGTCAAGCCGGCGTTCCCCGGACTCTGGCGGCGCACGGACTTCAGTCAGATGAGCGTGCCGATCGACCTCGGCGTGCAGGTCTACAAGTCGGGCATCCCCCCCGAATACCTCGTCGAGATGGGGCGGCGCGTGTTCCAGATGCCCAACGTCGAACTCGTCGGCCTGCACTTCCACGCCGGCCGGCACCACCCGAGCACCTGGTACTGGAAAGGCCTCATGACTCGCTACGGCCGCCTGATCGGCGAGCTGTGTAAGGCATGGAACGGATGGCGCCCCTCGGAGATCGACATCGGGGGCGGCTTCCCCAGCCGCCGAGATCCTCTGAACAAGGAGTTCCCGCGCAGCGAGTTCGTGCTGACCGCGCTCGCCTACCCCTTCATGGTCGGGCTGCGAGGACTGGGCGAGAAGGCCTACCACGCGGTGATGGCTCGCGCCGTCCCCGCGATGCTCCACCGTTCCGAGAAGGCACCCCCGCCGGAGATCGAGGCCTTCGCAGAAGCGGCGGTCTCCACGTTGCGTTCGGAGCTGAAGCACGCCGGGATCGACACGGCCGGCATCCGCTTGCAGGTCGAGCCGGGTAGGTGGCTCTATGGCGACACCGCCGTCCACCTCACTCGCGTCAAGGTCATCAAACGACAGACGAAGCCGATCCCGTACAGCTGGGTGCTCACCGACACCACCGCGTTCTTCCTCGCCGGCGGCGTCTTCGAACACAACCGCCACCCCTTCGTCGTGGCCGCACGAGCCGATGCCGCGCCGGTGATGACCGCCGATCTGGTGGGCCACTCGTGTTTCGCCGACATGATCGCCCCCGGGGCGCGGTTCCCGGCGGTGGATCCGGGCGACGTGATCGCCCTGCTGGAGGTCGGCGCCTACCAGGAGAGCTCGGCGTCGAACTTCAACGCCCTGCCGCGGCCGGCCACGATCCTGGTGAACGGGACCGATGCCGAAGTCGTGAAGCGCGCCGAGACGGTCGAAGACGTCTGGGGCCGAGACATCGTGCCCGAGAGGTTGCGCGGTAAGTCGAGTGCCGCACCTGCCGGGCAGGTCGCCGGAAGCGACCGGTGACCGACGAGGTCGCCACCTGGCTGATCGCCGCGTGGCAGACGATCACCGCGCTGGGGATCGCCGCCTTCTGGCTGACCTGGTTCCGGGAGGAGCACGCGGAGCCGTGGCTACCGGAAGGCTACGTCGAGCATGAGCGAGTCTTCGTCTTCCCCGATTCGGTGCTTTCGCTGCTGCTGATCGCCTCGGCGGTCCTGCAGATCGCGGAGGAACCGCTCGGGGGCTCGCTGGCGCTGTTGTGCGCCGGGATGCTTACGTTCCTCGGGGTGATCGACGCCGCGTACTTCGCCCAGCACGGCATGTTCGCCCGCAACCGCGGCGGAGTGATCAACGGCGGGATCATCGCCTCCACGCTGGCCCTTGCGGTCGTCCTCGTGGTCCGTTTCGCATGAGCAGGAAGCCGGCCGTCGGAGATCGTCACGTCCTCGTGACGGGAGGATCGAGCGGCATCGGGCTCGCGCTGGTGCGTCGTCTGGTCTCCATGGGCGCTCGCGTGTCCGCGGTCGCGCTTGAGAACGAAGACCTCGAGCGCCTGCGGGGTGAGCGTGACTTGGGTGGGCTCTGCGTCGCAGCGGCCGATGTAAGCGATAGAGAGCAGACCTTCGGAGCGATCGCATCGTGCGTGGAACGTCACGGGTCGGTCGAGGTCCTCGTTACGAGCGCCGGCATCGTTCGACCCGGCTACTTCATGGACCTGGCCGACTCGGAGTTCGAGCGAGAGATCAGGGTGAACTACCTCGGCACGGTGTGGGCGGTCCGGGCCGTGGTTCCGAGCATGATCGAACGACGCTCCGGCAGCATCGTGGCCATCTCCTCGTTCGCCGCGTTGCTCGGGGTCTTCGGGATGGGTGCCTATACGCCGTCCAAGTACGCGGTACGAGGTCTCATGGAGACGTTGCGTTTGGAGCTGAAGCCTCACGGGATCCACGTTGCCTGTGTGTTCCCGACCGACGTCGATACCCCGATGCTCGCGGCCGAGGTGCCGCTCCATCCCCCCGAGCAGGACGCCATGCAGGGCACGGTCAAGCCGGTATCGCCGGAAGTCGTGGTGGACGCGATCCTCGTCGGGCTCGCCCGGAGACGGCCGAGGATCTACCCGGGCCGGACGACTCCTCTGCTCGCCCGCATCGTCGGTACCGCTCCCGAGGTGACGGCGCGCATCTTTGACCGCCTCATCCGCAAGGCGGCTCGAAAGCGAGCCTGACCGCGGGTGGAAGAGGTCCTACTTCTAGGCGCCGGGCTTGCGGTCGCGCTCCCGCTTGAGCTCGAACAAGCCGTCCTGACGGATCAGCCACTCAACGTGGTCCCAGAGCTCGCCGGCGGCTTCCCCGGACGGAGCCTTCGCGATGACCGGACCGAACATCCCCTCGCCGGTCGCCAGCACGATCGTCGGTACTCCGAAGACACCGACCTCGGAGACCGCGGCGTCGTGCTCGGCGCGAACGTCGGCCATGGTGGAGTCATCATCCAGCGCGCGATCCACGATCGTGGGGTCCAATCCCGCGTCTTCGAGCGAGGAACGCACGGTCGCTTGATCCATCTCTTCGGAAGGTCCTTCGTGGATCCGTCCACCGAGCGCTTCGTAGACGCGCCCAACTGCATCGTTACCTTCCTCTCGCCGTACCAGAGCCAGCGCCCTGAGCGCGGGAGTTCCCTTGGCGTGAGCGTCGGCAAGGGGATCTTGCTGGTTCTCGTTGATCAGCCGGAGACTGAACAGCCGCCATTCGACCTCGACGTCACGAACGTTCTCGACTTCGCGCATCCACTTGGAGGATTGCCACGCCCACGGGCACAACGGATCGAAGTGGAACCTCACTCTGGTAGCCATACCTCAATGACCTACCTTTCCTCCGTCGATCTCTAGATCGACGGGCTCGTTGTAGACGGTGGGCCGTGTGATCGCTGGTCCTTCGACGGGTTCATCGCTTCCATTGTCATTGCTCTCGGGCGCTACTTCTGCACCTGGCTTCTTGGCTCTGTTCTGGGGGTTCTCAAGCTCACCGGCCCCCCGGGCCGGGGCGATCCAGCCTTCGCTACGGATCGGTCGACACCGCGCGGATGAGGGGCTCCGCTTTGGCGAGGCATTCGAGGTATTCCGCGTGGGGGTCGGAGTCTGCGACCACACCGCCTCCCGCTCCGAGCCAGACCGACCCACCTGCGATCTCGAAGGTCCGTATCGCGACGTTGAACTCGAGCCCCCACAGGGGGCTGACGAAGCCGATCGCGCCGGTGTAGATCTCGCGACCCGTCGACTCCAGCTCGTTGATGATCCCCATCGCCCGCACCTTCGGGGCCCCCGTCACGGAGCCCGGCGGGAAGCATGCACGCATCAGATCTGCGTCCCCCGCGCCGGCGCGCAACTCACCCACGACGTCCGAGACGAGATGCCACACCCCGGGATGAGCTTCGGCCCGGAGCATCTGGGGGACCCGCACGGTCCCGGGCACGCACACGCGCCCGAGGTCGTTGCGCATCAGGTCGACGATCATGACGTTCTCCGCCCGGTCCTTGCCCGAGTCCAGCAACGCCCTGCGTTGACGCTCCGCCACGGCCGGCACGGGATCGCGCTTTATCGTCCCTTTGATGGGGACCGTGTGGACCTCTCTCCCCCGCCGCCGCAGGAACAGCTCGGGTGAGAAGCTCGCGAGCGCGCCCCAGCCGTCCTTGATGAACGCGGAGAATAGTGGGCGCAACTCTGCGGCACCGCGCGCGAACAGATCCTCCGGCCGCCCCGAGAACGGGGCCTCGAGACGGAGGCAGAGGTTGGCCTGATAGATGTCGCCGGCGTAGATATGGTCGCGGCACCGCGAGACGGAGCTCACGTGCCGCTCCTCGCTCTCCAGGACCTCGAACGCACCGATCCGGTAGTCGTAGGGGTGGTGGGACTCGTCCTGTAGCCGCTGGGTCATCAGCTCGAGCCTCGATCGAAGGAATCCGTCTCGCTCGGGGCTCCACAGCGCCTCGAACCACCAGCGGTCGCCCCGCGCATCGAAGCGGAGCAGATGGTCGTAGAAGGCGAGGCTGTGGTCCGGCAGCGCCGACGGCCTCGGAGGCGCCGGCGGGAGGTGCTCGAGTCGCTGGTTGAGCTGATAGCCGAGATACCCGAACCAACCTCCACCCACGTGGGGGCCGGTCCCCCCCTCCACGACCGGGACCTGTTCCAGGGCCCGGAACGGGTCGTCGTGCTGCCCCAGCAAGGCCACCGGCTCCGATCCGACGAGGGCCCCCGACCCCGCCCACGCCCCGACCAATGCGAACGGGCGGGGGTCGCGGCCGAAGCGCCGGACCACTTCGAGCGGATCCAGCCGGGAATCGATCGCAACCGCGAACAGCCTCGCTTCCTCCGGCATCCGCTACCTTTGGGACGAGCGAAACGAACGACTGGGAGAGTTGGGCACAAGCGTGATCGTAAGCCGCAACGATCGACCCACCGGCGACGACATCCGTCCTTCGCCCTCTGGCACCACTCCCCTCCAGGGGGCTGGCGCGTCCGTCGACCGAGTGCCCGACCCCGCGTTGGGGATCTTTGAAAGCCTGCTCGTCTGGGAGGGACGGCCGATCGAGCTGGATGCCCATCTTGCGCGCCTCCAGGAGAGCGCCCGCGTGTTGTACGGGATCTCACTGCCCGACCGGCTCGCATCCGACGTGGAAGCCGAGGCGCGCCGCGGTCCCCCCTGCGCCCGTCTCGCCATCGATCTGGACCCGCGACGAAGTCCGGGCCACAGGATCACCTATCGCTCCGAAGAGCTGAGCCCGGACATCGTGTTCCCCCCGCCGGCGGAAGGGATAGAGGTCGAGGTCCTCCGACTCCACCACGGACTCGGCGCTCACAAGTGGCGCGATCGACGTCTCGTCGAAGGCGGCGGCGGACCTGAAGAGGATCCGCAACCCCTGATCGTCGATCCCGAAGGGCGGGTGCTCGAAACCGGCCGGGGCAGCCTCTTCGCGATCCGGGATGAGGTCCTTAGAACCCCCTCGCTGGACGGTCGCATACTCCCGGGGATAGGGCGGCGGAGGATCCTCGAGATCGCCGCTCGAAGAGGTCTCTCCGTGAGCGTGGGAGACATGACGCTGGATGAACTGGCGGGGGCGGAAGAGGCCTTCTCCACGAATTCGGTACGGGGGATCGAGCCGCTGCGGGGCTGCCGTGGGCTGGCCGCGTGGACGTGCCGGGGTGTGACCGGTGAGTTGCGCCTCGAGATGGCGCGGGGCTGGAGCATACCGGTCTCCGAGCACTGATGGGCCCGCAACACGTCATGGGAAGGCGACATCGAGGTGATGTAGGCTTACATCATGGCGCACAGGACCCAGATAACCCTCAGCGATGCCCAATACTCCCGCCTCAGGGACGAGGCCGAGAGAACTGGTGCTTCGATGTCGGAGCTCATCCGACGCTCTCTCGAGGATTCGTATGGTCTACCGAGGATGGACGACGCTCGATCGGCCCTACGGGACAGCTTCGGTGCATGGGGCGATCGAAACTTCGACGGCGCCAAGTATGTTGAGCGCTTACGTCGCGGGATGGCGCGCAGGCTCACCGGATGATCGTCGTCGATACCTCCGTGCTCATCGATCACTTGCGAGGCGACGACCGAGCTCGGACCGCACTGTCGAGAGCGCTACAGGATAGAGAGCGACTTCATGCATCGGTGATGACGAAGGTGGAAGTCCTCGCGGGCATGCGAGACGAAGAGGAAGAGGGGACTCGCCGCCTTCTGGAGCTCTTCGATTGGGTACCGGTTACCGATCCGATCGCCGAACGCGCCGGCGAGCTAGCCCGCACCTATCTCCCTTCCCATCCTGGTGTCGATCCAGTTGATTACGTCATCGCAGCGACAACCGACTACCTCGGCGCCGAGTTGTGGACGCGCAACTCCAAGCACTTCCCGATGTTTGAGTCGCTACCGGATCCATATCGACGGCGTGCCTGAAGAAGGACACGGACGGGCTTGCTGCTCAGCCTTCCGTGGCTCGATCCCGCAAGTCCCTCACATGCCAGAACAGTGGGAACAGCCCGGCGGCGATCAGCAGCTTGACGATCTCGGCGGCGATGAACGGATACAGACCCAGAGAGGCAGCGGTGCCGAGGGAGACGCCCAGCGCTCGTGCCAGCCACACGACCCCGAGGCCCAGCACGACGACCTGCCCCGCGGCCATCGCCGCAGCGGAGGTCAGCGGCCGACGGTCCCACCCGCGCTCTGCCAGTCCGCCGACGACGAATGCGGCGAGCACGAACGCCCACAGGTAGCCGCCCGTAGGAGACGACGGCAACAGCCACACGAAGCCTCCCTTGCCCTCGGCGAAGAAGGGAAGTCCGGCCGCCCCTTCAGCCAGATAGAGGCCCACCGTGATGGCGCCGCGCCGGGCACCCAGCGTGGCCGCGATTACCAGCACCGCGAACGTCTGACCGGTGACCGGCACCGGGGTGAACGGCAAGCGAAGCGACAGCTGGGCCAGCAGCGCGATCACCAGGCTGCCGGCGACGATCAACGCCGCGTCGTGTGCTGCTGACAGCACCCGGTCCCGGGGACGTGGAAGAGCCTGCTCCATCATCGCCATCGTTCTCACTCTCCTTGCTAGTTCGGACCGAGCGCCGGCCGGCCCGGCTCAACAACTGGTCCTGTAATGGTGGCTGCGATGTGGGGGCGATGCTACGTGGGACCTGTCGGTCGCGGAGTAAGCCTCGAGATGCTCGACGTAGCCGATCCTCAGCTCCGCGGGAGGCGCAGCGATGGGGCGGACCCGCCGGGCCTCCCTGCGGTTGCGTTCCTCGGCGCGCGGCACCGCCGCTGGATCGGTCAGCGGCAATGTCTCGAACGCCTCGCCGATCTGCTCCCAGGCCTCCTCTCCCGCGGGCGTCCGCAGCAGCACCGTCGAATAGCCACGCGCGCTGCCGAGGTTGCCCACCGCGACGTCCGCGAGCTCCGCGGTGAGGTCGCTGCACTCATCGCAGCCGCGTAAGGCCGCGGCGCGGAAATCGGCGACCGGAGCAACCATGACCCTCTCCCCGTCACGCGACGCGCTGAGACGTCCATCCCTAACGTCGACACGGTCGACTTGCTCTCCGGTCCGCTCGGTGACCGCAGCGCGCAGGGCGCTGTGCGAGAAGGAGCGCGTGCAGAACAGCCCTACGGTGAGCGTCACGAGGTGCGCAGCCGACCGGCGGTAGCGCCACGGGGTCTTCTGCAGCATCCGCAGCGCGGCTATCTGGCACGGGGTTCCGACCATCGCTATCGAGTCGATCCCCTCTGGCGGCGGCACGCCGAGCAACGCCAGGGGATTGGCCTGGTGATAGACGCTGCCCGCGGCCGCCTCGATCTGTTCCGGGGTCGTGGCGAGCAACGCCTCGCCCTCGAACGCGTCCCGCCGCTGCGTCACCAGCGCCGCGTCGATGTGCCCGGCGCGCAACAGCCCCGACAGCAGGGCCGTCACGACACCACCGTCCTGCGCGCCGGCGATGAGACCACTGGC
>JAENWQ010000174.1 GCA_016649855.1 Actinomycetota bacterium
ATGGTCATAAAGAACTAGTCATCGACCTTTCTGGGAGCGGCTGGTATGGAACTGCGGCACGACGAGCACGCGACCGTTCTCGGATCGCTGGTGGCGGCCATCAACGACCACGACACCTACACGGGCGGCCACTCCTACCGCACCGCGGACTACGCATCCGGGATCGCGCGGAGCCTCGGCTACGCTTCTCCGGCAGTCAAAGTCGTCATGCAGGCCGCCCTCGTCCACGACGTCGGGAAGATCGGTATCCCCGATCGGATCCTTAGCAAGGAATACGAGTTGACCGACGACGAGCGCGATCTGCTCAAACTCCACCCCGTGCTGGGCGCCAATATCCTTGCGCGGATGCCGGGGACGGCGAGACTCATCCCGATCGTGCTCCACCACCATGAAAGGTGGGACGGAAGGGGCTATCCCGACGGCTTGAGCGGGACCCAGATCTCGCTGGAGTCACGCATCATCCTCGTGGCCGACGCGTACGACGCCATGACGACCGAGCGGCCCTACGGACGAGTGCTGGACCCAGACGAAGCGCTGGACGAGATATCGCGTTTCGCCGGGACGCAGTTCGACCCCCTCATGGTCGACGCCGCCCACGACGCCCACCGGTCCGGTTACCTCGTGACGACGGGGACTCGAACGATCCGGATCATGGACCCGGAGCCGCACCCGATATAGCCCGGTCGTGACCGCGGGCTGCATCTCCCATAATCGAGCGCATGACGGACGCGCTCATGGTCACCTCGTCGTTCCTCCCGGGACAGGGAGGCATCGAGAGCTATCTCGACCAGCTCTGCGCTGAGCTGGCCCCTCGGGTAGCCGTTATGGCCGCAGGCCGGCGGGGTGGATCGTCGATCCCTACGGACCTCGGCTATCCGACCACCTCCCATCCGGGGAGCATGCTGCTGCCGTCACGGAAGCTCGCGCGCGCGATCGTGCGCGAAGCCGAGCGGTGCGGCACGGATCGGGTGCTGTTCGGAACCCCGTGGCCACTCATCCTCCTCGCTCCTCGCCTGGCCGAGGCCGGCTTGCGCTACGCAGTGATCGTCCACGGCGCCGAGCTGATCGTCCCGGGCGCGATACCTCTCCTCGGACGAAGGTTGGCAGGGGCTCTCGCCGGCGCGGATCTTCTCCTTCCGGTCAGCAACTACACGGCGGAGAAGACCCGGGAACTGATCGCCCGGAACGGGCTCGGCTCGCCGCCGCAAGTCGTCCTTCGCGCGCGGGTCGATCTCTCGAGGTTCTCGCCCGATGCCGGTGCCCCGGCCGCCAGAGATCGCCTGGGCCTTACCCAGAACGTCCCTCTGCTGCTCGTGTTCGGGCGGCTGGTACCGCGCAAGGGTGTCCACCGCTTGATCGAGGCCCTTCCGGAGATCGAACGGAGGGTCCCCGGTACGTCCCTCGTGATCGCCGGGACCGGCCCAGAGGAGAAGAGACTCAAGAGGATCGCCGGACGGACGGTCGGTCGCGTGATCTTCACCGGAAGGGTTCCGGATGAGGACGCTCCCGGTCTCTACGCCGCGGCCGATGCTTTCGTGCTTCCCGTAACAGATCGCTGGTTCGGACTCGAGATCGAGGGCCTCGGGGTCGTGCTGCTCGAGGCGCAGGCGGCGGGAACACCGTGCGTAGCGGGGGCCTCCGGCGGCACTCCCGAAGCGGTCGTCGACGGGGTCACCGGCTTCGTGATCGACGGGAGCGATAGCGGCGCGCTCGTCGAGGCGACGGTGCGCCTGCTCTCCGATCCCGGCCTCGCCGAGAGGATGGCCCGGGCAGGCAGGGACCATGTCAGGACGGGATTTTCGGAACGTCAGGTCCCCCAGGCTCTAAGAGACTGGCTCGCGTGAGTCACGTACGATGAACCTGGCCGCGGCGCACCGAACACCGGACGTGACCTGAAAGGGGTTTCTCCAGATGCACATCAAGGTCTCATCACCCGGGATCGACGTGAAGCAAGCCGAGGTCGACCAGATCGAGAAGGACCTCGAGAAGGTCGCCAGGCGGTTGAGCGGTTACAACGAGGTCGAGGTCATCGTCCGGATCAAGGATCACAGCCCGTCTGCGCATCCCAGCCTCCACGTCACCCTGGAACTGGACTACGGACGCAACCACCTCGTCGCGAAAGCCGATGATGATGACAGCGGCCGTGCGGTCAGGGCAGCCCGCGAGGACCTACTCCGCCAGATCAACGACCGGTCGAGGGGTGGACACAGCTCCTTCACCAAGGGGACGTGACGGAGCGAGAGATCCACCCGAGGCGTGACCGCAGAGAGGACATCCTCCAAGCGAGTCTCAATCTGTTCGCCGAGAAGGGGTTCCACGGAACCTCGATGCGTGACATCGCGAAAGCGGCGGACATCACCGAAGGGCTCATCTACCACTACTTCGCGTCCAAGCGCGATCTGTTCACGGCCATCATCGAGGAGTACTCCTTCCTTCCCCTGTTGCGGACGCTCCCGGAGCTGGCTGGACAGCTCGACCTCAGGGGCTTGCTCCTGGTCCTGGCGAGAGGGTTCTACGACGTCCTCCGTCAGAACACTCAGCTGACGCGCCTGCTCCTTCAAGAGGTCCAGATCTTCCCGGAGGAGAAGGAAGCGTTCTTCGCCGATGCGGTAGGCGAATCCATCAGCGAGCTCGCACGGATCCTCGACGGCAGGATGAGCGAGCGCGTACGCACCCAGGTCGATCCGCAGGTGGCCTCACGTCTCTTCTTCAACGCCCTGCTGGCGTTCTTCGTCGAACAAGAGATCCTGGGAGGGAAACATCTCCTACCGGCCGACGAGCAGGTCTACATCGAGCACCTCGTGGAGATGTTCGTGAAACGTTTGGGTTCGGGCAGGAACGGACCGCGGCCGGTCTAGGTCGAGCGACCGATCCCGGCGGTCGCCTCGACCTGCGCCAGGACTCCGTCCGCGATGAACTGCAGCGCGACGATCCAGTCCCCCTGGGGAAGGGCGTCCAGCGCGGCCACCGCCTTGTTCCCATGGTCCACCGCACGGGCCATGGTTTCGTCGAGGGCACCCGTTGAGGCCAGCAGCGGGAGAACCGCGGTCAGGTCACGCTCGCCGGACGCCAGCAGCGAACGGAGTGAACCGTCACGTTCGCAGGCCAGCAGTACGGGAAGGGTGAAGACCCCCTCGCGGATGTCCGTGCCGGGAACCTTGCCGGTTGTCTTCGGATCACCGACCACATCGAGGAGGTCGTCCACGATCTGGAAGGCCAGGCCCAGGTTCTCCCCGAAGGTGACCAGCGCGGCGCGTGCTTCGTCGGTCGCTCCGGAGGTGGACGCACCGAGCTCGCAGCCGGCGCGGAACAAGGCCGCGGTCTTGCCTCCGATCGTGCTCATGTACTCGTCCACGCTCCGGTCTGGGTTGCCGGCAGTGGAGGTCTCGACGATCTGACCTTCACACACCTCCGCGATCGCTCGCGCAAGGATGCCCGGAACCTCACCACCGGCCTCTGCACCCAGGGACGAACCATTCGCGAACAGATAATCGCCGGCCAGAACGGCCACCTCGGTGCCCCATTTCGAGTGAACCGTGGGAACCCCCCGCCTGGTGTCCGTCTCATCGATAACGTCATCGTGATACAGCGTCGCGAGATGCACGAGCTCGATCGCTGCGGCCGCCAGATCTGTCGCGCGCAAGCCCGGGGTCCCCGAGCGCGACGCCAGCAGGACCAAGGCGGGACGGATGCGCTTGCCGCCGGCTTTGATCAGGTGGGTGGAGGATTCCGCGACCAGAGAGCTCGGAGACGCGCCGGCCCGTTCCATAAGGATGTCTTCGACGCGACCCACTTCGGCCAGCAGCCAGTCGGGCAGATTCACAGGCAGCTCACTCTCCGACGACCTGGATGCAATAGCGGCGCTCCCTGGACGAGTCGAGTTCGACGAACAGGATCCTCTGGTCGTCTCCGAGGAGCACAACCCCACCCGACACCGGCACGGACTCGGATGCCTTGCCGAGGAACGCGTGGACGATGTGAGAGGGCCCGTTCGCGGGTTCGTCATCGACGAGGTTCTGCGTTCTGACCTCGAGGTCGTCGTGGGCGTAGTAGCCGTCGTTCGGCGCGATCGTGTGCATCGCCCGTTCCATCGCAGAGATCAACCCCGCGCCCGGTCGGGCTATCAGGACGGCGCATGTCGTGTGCGGGGAGAACACGAGCGCGTTGCCGGTCGTGATCCCGGACCCTCTGACCACGTCCAGCACCTCATCGGTGATATCGAGGGCATCCAGACGGCCGCCCGTTTTCGTCTCGAACTCCTGAAAGTGCACCACAGGGCATCATTCTCACCTAACGTGACCCCGTTGGGATTGGGCGAGCGTTCGACTCGTTTAAACGCGCGTTCAATCGGCGAACGGACCGGCGCCTAGCGCGGCCCCCTCCGAGCGCCGTGGTAAAAGCAAGCATGCCCACGGACGACACCGGAGTTCCCGATCCGCCCCCACCGCCGCAGTCTTTCCTCGACCGGGACGGGTTCAAGATCCTGTGCGAGATAGAGCCATCCTGGAGGCCGGACATCGCCCACGTGAGGAACCAGATCCACGTGCTGGGTCCGGTGGTCGACGGCTTCCTGATCCCCGACAACCACCTGGGCAGAGCCACGATGTCGAGCGTGGCCGTCGCTCACGAGGTGAGCTACATGGGGGGCCTTCCGATCGCGTGCATCAATGCCCGAGATAGGAACCTCTTGGGCTTCCGGCGGGACCTCCTCACCGCCGCCGCGTACGGCGTCGATCACTTCCTGTTCGTCTACGGAGACGCCCCTAAGGAAGGGCGCCGGGCCGAGGACCTGACCGTCCGAGGGATGATCGAGGAGGTCCATTCGTTCGGCAGCGGCCCCCTCTTCCAGGGCTTCCCCAGCTTTCGCATCGGGACGACCGCCCGCGTCGGCCGGGCGCTCACGTGGCGAGCCCGCGCGGACTTCCTCTTCGTGCAGATCACCTACAACGTCGATCGACTGGTGGAGTGGAGAAGATCGATCGCCTTCGAAGGCCGGGTGTACGCCGGGGTCATCGTGCTTGCCAGCGCCCGCATGGCGCAGAGGATCAACGCAACCATCCCCGAGATCCGCATCCCGCAACGCTTGATCGATCAGATCGACGAGGACCCTCAGGTAGGGATCGACCTCGCCTGCGAGCAGGTGGAGATGATCAAGGCCTCAGGGGTCTTCGATGGGGTTCATCTTGTGCCGGTAGCCCGTTATCGGGAGATGGCCACCCGGCTGGGCTCGCTGCGCTAGCGAGAACCAAGAGCTCGCCAAATCTGATCAGAGCAGCTCGGCTATGAACTGCGCGGTGCGTTCCACGGTTCCCCTTTTCGACGTCTTTGTATCGAACGTCCGCTCCTACCTCGTGCGCAATGGCCTCAGCAAAGGCAAGGATCAGGCCACGACGAGCGCCCATCGAGAACCCCAACGATGAATGCCTTCTCCGTGCCGGTCTCGTCCATGACCGCGATCGCGTCGGCCGCGAACTCCTCCTCC
>JAENWQ010000010.1 GCA_016649855.1 Actinomycetota bacterium
ACACGAGGGTGAAGGTCGAGGTCGGCAAGCGGAAGGGCAAGATCGTCGTGGAGTTCTCCGACCTCGAGGACCTCGAGCGCCTGACCAACGACATCCTGGGCGGCTGACTACCGACCCTTCGATTCGTAGTAGCGCCGGACTCCTGCGGCGACCGCTTCGGCCACGCGCCCACGGAGCAGGGGATCCTCGAGCATCTTCTCTTCCTCGGGATTGGAGATGAAGCAGGGTTCCACGAGCACCGCCGGCATCTGGGTCTCCTTAAAGAGTGCGTAGGCGCGGGCGTGGCTCCGGCAATCCTTGATCCCGAGTCCCGTCAGTTCGTGCTGGATCGAATCCGCGAGGCGTTCGCCGAGACGTGAGCCGCCGAAGAAGTACGTGCTGGCCCCCCCGGCGTTGCTCTCGTCGAGCGAGTTGAGATGGATAGAGACGAAGACATCACCGTGGAGATCGTTCGCACGTGTCGCTCGCTCGCTGGTGGTCGGTCCCTCGACCTCGGTACGCGTGAACCTGACCTTCGCTCCCGAGTGCGTCAGCATCTCGGCGACCTTTACCGAGATGTCCCAACACAGTTCGGATTCACGCGCCCCGTTCGGTCCGCGGGCGCCGTCGTCGGGACCGCCATGACCCGGGTCGATGACGATCAAGGAGTCTGTCATGTCGGCGCGTTCCGCGAGGAGCAACTCCTCGCGGAGGCTGGCCGCGGTCCCCGGTCGATCGACGCGGAGGCCGAGCAGCGCGGTGTGGGATACCGGTCCGAAGATGCCGTCCTCGGTGCCGCCGTACTCCCTCTGGAAATGGCGGACGGCGCGGCCTCCATTGGGCCCGAATATCCCGTCTTCCCGTCCCGCGTCGTAGCCGATCGCGTTCAGCAACTGTTGGAGCTTGAGGACGTCGTCACCGCGCATGAGCGGAAAAGTGAGATAGAGGGACCGGTCCCCGAGCCTCCAGGAGGCCTCGACCAGCTCACCCCATGTGTTCGGTCCGACCAATCCATCGACGAGGATGCTCCGCCTTTGCTGGAACTCACGCACAGCTTGCGTGGTCGAGTCCTCGTAGCTTCCGGTCTCGTCATCGATCCTGTATCCGAGAGCGCGTAGACGGGCCTGAACGTCGGCAACCTGATCCGATCGGTCACCCGGTTTTATGAGGAGGGTCACGACTGCTTCTCCACGGTCTCCTGGTAGATGGATCGCAGCAGGGGGAATGGATTCGACCACGTGCCGTCTGGCTCCTGGATCCCCACGTGCAGGTGATACGTGAACTCGTCGTGATGCCCCACGCTGCCGTAGCCGGAGTTGCCGATGAACCCGATGATGTCGCCGGAGGCCACCTCGTCGCCGGTACCGAGGCCGGACGCGAACCTCGTCATGTGTCCGTAGAAGTAATAGCGGCCGTCGTCGCCGCGTACGCCGACCCTCCATCCCGAGTAGAAGAGCCACCCGAGGTTCTCGATCCGTCCGGAGGTCATCGACCTGATCGGGGTACCCGGCTCGGCGAGGATGTCGGTTCCCTCGTGGACCCCGGCCGCCACCCAGCGCCCGGCCACCCACCTCATCCGGGGCGCGTGCCAGTCATCCTGGAAATTGATCACCGAGAACCAGTCGGAGCGCGCCACGGGGAAGACGGAACCTTCGATCGCCACAGGCGGAAGATACCCCTCCGGCGTGACCTCGGAACCGCCCGCGTAAGTGGTTACACCGAGCACGAGCACCAGGGTGGATACGACCGTTCGTGCCCCACGGCACCGGCTGCTCATACCCCAGCGTAGGCTCGGGTGAGGCCCGACGTAAGCCCCTCTTAGTGGGCGGCTTCGAGCCAGCGCTCGGCGTCGATCGCCGCCATGCAGCCCATGCCGGCAGCCGTGATCGCCTGACGGTAGCGGGAGTCGACCACGTCGCCCGCGGCGAATACGCCCGGAACCGATGTCTCGCTCGTCCCGGGCTTCGTGACGATGTAGCCCCCGGCCAGCTCGAGCTTGCCCTCGAAGAGCTTCGTGTTGGGGTCGTGGCCGATCGCGATGAACACAGCACCCGTCGGGAAGTCGGTTACCTCTCCGGTCACCGTGTCGGTCAGCTTCACGCCTTCGACCTTCCCGTTCCCGTAAACCTCGGACACGGTCGAGTTCCACTTCCACTCGAGCTTGTCGTTGGCGAACGCGCGGTCCTGCATGATCTTGGAGGCGCGGAGGGAGTCCCGCCGGTGGACCACCGTGCCCAACGTGGCGAACTTCGTGAGGAACGTTGCTTCTTCCATGGCCGAGTCACCACCGCCGACGATGATCAGGTCCTTGTCGCGGAAGAAGAAACCGTCGCAGGTCGCGCACGTCGAGACACCGTGACCGAGCAGCTCCTTCTCGCCCGGAACGTTCAGCATCCTGGCGCTGGCTCCGGTGGAGATGATGACCGTCTCGGCCTTGATCACGCGATCCGACGTCCGGATCGTGAAGGGGCGCTCGGAGAAGTCGACCTCGGTGACGTTGTCGGTGAGGAACTCGGTCCCGAAGCGCTCCGCTTGTTTGCGCATGGCCCCCATGAGATCCGGGCCCATGATGCCGTCGATGAACCCCGGGTAGTTCTCGACCTCGGTGGTCAGCATGAGCTGCCCGCCGGCCAGGGTGCCCTCGATCATGATCGGGTGCAGATCGCCACGTGCCGCGTAGATCGCCGCGGTCAACCCGGCAGGTCCGGACCCGATGATCGCTACTTTGCGGAGGTCTTCGCTCATGTTGGTCACAAGATACCGAACGGCCTCGGCGAACGGAACATTCCTGGTGCCACTAGCGCAGGAGCGCGCCCCCGAACGATGAGAGCGGCGCGTCACAACTTCCGACCCGCCAGATCACGTAGGTGTAGCGGTTGAGCGGTCCGGCCGGATCCTCTGTGGTGGCGAATCCGATCACGAGTGCTTCTTCTCCTTGGTAGTCCCCGAGCAGGCCCGCCACCGACAGCGAAGTGCCGGGCCGGGAAGCCAGGAAGTCAGCGCCGCAGTCTTCGACCTGGGCCCGGAAGTCCGCCCCCGGTGCCTGCTTCGCGAGGGCGACCAAAGCTCGTTCGCTGTCCTCCGCCGGAATCGGGGCGGAGTAGTAGCCGGCGAAGTTCTCGAATAGAGGGCCGTTCTCCGCGAGGTCGGCGAGAAGCTGCTTGGTTACCTCCGCAGCGGGTTGTGCGCTCTCCGAGACGGTGTCGCCGCCCTCGTCCGTCTCGGCGAGACCCCGCTCGAAGAGAGCCGTCGCGGCCAAGAACGACGGCTGAGGCCGACTCTCCCTCGGGCCTTCTGGGGCGCCCGAGTCGCCGCCCGCCCCGGAGTCGGCCGCGCCTTCCAGGTTGGAGGCGGAGTCGTCCGAGCCACCCGTACCCCCGGTCCCGACCCAGATGCCGGCGGCCGCGATCAGAGCAACGACCGCCGCGGCCGACAGCGCCTTGGCTGCCGCCGCCCAGCGGGGTGAGAGGGGGACGACCTCGGCCACGGGCGCGGCGCCCAGTGCCGCTTTGATCCCGTCGTGCAGATCCCGGCGCTCGACCTCGGTGAGGCTCCCCGGCGCCGCGCTCAGGGCGCGCAGGGCCGCCACCTCGGCCCGGCAATCACCGCAGGTGGAAAGGTGTTCCTCGAGAGCCCGGGCGTCGTCCTGAGACAGTTCCTCTCTCAGGAAGGGTCCGATCAGCTCCGAGAACCGCTCGTGGCTTCCGCTGGTCGTCATCGTCCTCCCTTCGACGCATCGGGTGAGGCCCTGTGTTCCAGGAGCTCGGCGAGTTTCCTTCGGCCCCTCGAGATGCGGGACTTCACGGTTCCGATCGAGACCGCGGTGAGGGTCGCGATCTCTTCGTAGGGGATGCCTCCGAGATCGTGCATGACCACGGCCTCCCGGTAGTCCTCCTGGAGCAAGCCGAGCGCCTCCGTGAGCTCCATCCCGAGGACCACCTGTTCGTCGACCCCGGGGACATGTTCCCCGGTCTGCTCGATCTCCTCTTCCGGGATCGGGTCCCTCTTCCTCTTGCGCAGGAGGTCGTGACACGAGTTGAGCCCGATCCGGTAGAGCCACGTCCCGAAGGCGGAATCGCCCCGGAACTTCGACGCGTTCCGGAACGCCCGCACGAAGGCCTCCTGGGTGGCGTCGAACGCGTCGGCCCGGTTCCCGGTCATCTTCAGCGCCAGGGCGAAGATGCGGTTCTCGTGGCGGAGCATCAGCTCAGTGAAGGCTGCCTCGTCACCGGCGAGGTAGTCCTGGAGCAGCTCCTGGTCGCCCCGGTCAGGGGCCAAAGAACCCGACCTCGCCGATCTGGGCGCTGCCCCCGCCGCCGCCGGGAAGCGCGGTGATCCAGACGAGCCAGTAGCGCGCGGTGACCGGCTGATCGAGCGTTACCTCGGTCGTTCCGGACAGTTGACCTTCCGCCCCGACGACACCCAGGTCGGTGGCTCCCTGAGGGTCGTCGTCGCCGGCGCGGATCTCGAAGCTGCCGATGTTCCCGGTCACCTCGATGGCAGACACCTCGGTCGCCTCTCCGAGATCGAACAGCAAGCCGACCCCGGACTTGGTCACGTTCAGCGCGTCGTTGTAGTTGGACGTGGTCCACTGCGTGGCGGGGTCGCCGTCGACGACAGCCGCGGTGAGCTCGGGATGCTCCCCGTCGCCTCCCTCGGGATCGAAGTCCACCGGCGCCGGTACCTCGAGAGCGGCCGCGGTCGAGCCCGTACCCCCGCCCCCGGGGTTCGCGTCACCGGGCGAGTCGTCGAGCACGCGCGGGAGGATCAGCGCAAGCGCGGCCGCCACGACCGCGACGATGAGCAACGGGATCAGCCAGCGGTAATCGCTCTTGCTCGTTGAAGGCTCTCCGGAGCGGCGTGCGCGCCGGGGCGACGGCTCCGGTGGTGCGGCGCTCGGGACGGGGGCGGTGGGCGTGGCCGGGCGTCGCAGCACCGCGGTGTCTCCTCCTCCGCCCCTTCCTCCGCCCCCGCGCCGAGCCGACGACCTCAGGGCCTCGGAGAGGTCTTCGGCCGAGTCGTAGCGGTCGTCCGGGCTCTTGGCCAGAGCCTTCAGCACGACCGCGGCGAGCCCTTTCGGGATCCCGGCGCGGATGCTGCGCGGATCGGGAGGCTCCTCGCGCACGTGCTTCATGGCCGTTGCGATCTGGCTGTCCGCCTGGAATGGAGGTCTGCCGGTGAGGAGCTCGTAGAGGATGACGCCGAGCGAGTACAGATCCGAGCGCCCGTCGGGTTCGTCCCCGTTCGCCTGCTCGGGAGAGATGTAGGTCACCGTTCCAAGGATCATGCCGGTGGTGGTGATCTCGGCGTCGCTGAAGGCCGCCTTGGCGATACCGAAGTCACCGACCTTCAAGCCTCCGTCGGGGGTGAACAGGATGTTGGCCGGCTTGACGTCGCGGTGGATGACCCCGTGCCGATGTGCATGTCCCAGCGCGGAACAGATGTCGACCCCGATATCGATGATGCGGTTCGGATCCAACCGGCCCTCGCTCGCGGTCAACTCTGTGAGGGTTCCGCCGCCGCAGTGCTCCATCACTATGAAGTGACGGTCCGTGCCTCCGGCAGTTTCGACGCCCGTGTCGTAGATCGCGACGATGTGAGGATGCGTGAGGCGGGCGGCCGCCAGGGCCTCGCGCCGGAACCGGGCGACGAACGCCTCGTCTTCGGCGAGATCGTGGTTGAGGATCTTGACCGCCACCGGACGGGCGAGGACCTGGTCTCGTGCGTGCCAAACCGTGCCCATCCCGCCACTGGCGATGGGGCTCTCGAGCACGTAGCGCTCGGCAAGCGTGTCCAGTTCTGAAGGCATATGAGATAGATGCTAAGTGCCCGAGGCCCGGGCTTCCGCGGTAGCCCTACCCCAGTCGCGGAAGGCCGGAACCCGCTTCACGATCAGCGTCGGCGCTTCCTTCTCGAGTTTGATCGTGACGCTCGAGGAGCTCGCTTCGAACTCGATCAGCTTGGCGCCGTCCTCCTTCGCCAGCTTCCGAGCTTCCTTGCGAACGGCGCGGGGGTCGGAGGGGTCGAGCTCATTGGTCGCGATCTGTTCCGCGATGGCCTCGGCCACGCTTCCGGCCGTCTGATCGACGCTGAAGAAGTTGACCGCGACTGCCCCCAGGTCGAACAGGACCACCCCCGCGATCACGAGGCCGAGGACCATCCTGATCACGAACCCCGTGATGAGACCTCTTTCGTCGGTCCGCACCACTAGATCATCCCCTTCTGACGGTGCGCCGGGTCAGGAGACCCTTCGCGTAGTCCAGTTCCGGTACGTGCAACAAACGAGCGAGAACGAGATAGCTCACCACTCCCACCAGCACCGGCACGGCAAGCCCGACGGTTTGATCAACGAAGGTCGACCCCAGGATCCCACTCAGCGCTCGTGACGAAAGCCACACGAGGACTCCCATCCCTCCCGCAGCGATGGCGATCCTACCCACGGATCTGACGATCGCGGCGCCGTCCAGGCCCCCGATCCGCTTGGAGAGCGAGCGCGCCTGCAGGAAGACCCCGAAGGTGTAGGCGATGGCGTGCCCGGCGGCCAACCCCCTGACCCCGAAGCGGTCGTAGACCGTCAGGTTCACCGCCGTGTTGAGCGCGACGGCCGCGCAGTTGATGAGGAAGGGCGTCTTCGTGTTCTGCATCGAGTAGAACGCGCGCAGGAACAGCTGGAACAGGGAGAAGGGGAGAAGACCGATGACGAACAGGCGGAGAACCCCCGCCACAAGTTCGGTTGACTCGGCGGTCATGACGCCGCGTTGGAGCATGAAGCGAACGATCGGTTCTCCGAGGACGAGGTACCCGACCGCCGCGGGGAAGATCAGCAAAGCGGTGGTCCGGATGCCGGTGGAGAGCCGGAGCCGGAACTCGTCCCATCTCTCGGTCACGGCGAGCTCGCTCATCCCCGGCAGCAGCGCGGTGATGATCGAAACCGCGAACAGACCGTGCGGCAGCATGAAGAACGTGAACGCGGTGATGTACGCGGCGAAGTCTCCCTGGTTCGATGCCGCAAGGACCTGGACGATCAGATAGCCGATCTGATTCACGATCACGTAACCGATCACGAACACGGACAGCCGCGCGAGGTTCTTCACCGCGGGATGCTTGACACCCGAGAGCGTGAATCGGTAGCGGCCGAGCCCTCTGAGGAATGGGAGCTGCGCGATCGCCATCAGCGCGACCCCGAGGGTTGTTCCGCCTCCGATGATCACGAGTTGCCACCGGGTGGCGCCTGCGAGTCCGCCGACATCTCCGTACGCCTGATGGAACGCGATGAAGATCACGATCACGGCGAGGTTGTTGAGTACCGGCGTGTACATCGGTGCTGCGAACCTCTTGTTCGCGTTCAGCAAGCCGGCGGTGAGCGCGGCGAGGCCGTAGAAGATGATCTGGGGGATGAAGAGTCTGATCAGGAACGTCAGCACGTCCCGTTGAACGGCGGCCTGTGCCTCGGGAACCCCCGACGTGTAGATATGTGCGATCGCGGGAGCCGCGAACATCCCGACCACCGTCATCGCGGTCAGGATGATCAGAGAGATGTTGATGATCGACGACGCGATCACCCACGCCTTCTCTTTCCCCTCCTTCTCGAGCAGCTGGACGAAGACCGGTACGAAGACGGACGTGAGGATCCCGCCGAGGATCAGCTCGTAGATGATGTTCGGGACCGTGTTGCCGAGGTTGTAGGTGTCGGCCAGGCGGTCCTCGGCGACGCCGAGCGCAGCGACGATGGCGGCGATGCGGAGAAGTCCCGTGACGCGAGAGAGGACGGTGCCGACCGTCATCACCGCGGTGGCACGGGCGAGGCTCAGGTGGTACTCGTTTCGCCCGTGCTGTCATGCGCGTCGCGTCTCCGCCGGATGCCCCTGACCATGTAGAAGAGGACGAGGAAGGCGAGCGCGCCGAACGTGATAGCGACCGCGATCTGGTTGTATTCGGTCGAACGGATCACGATCGTCTTGGGCTCGGTGATGGCAAGGCCCCCGTCCGGGGTCACGAGCTGAACGTCGAGTCCGAAGATCCCGCTGGTCAACGCGGTCACGTCGATCGTGACCGTCTGCTGACCGCTCGGAACGGCGAGCTCGAGCTCGGAGTCGTCAACCAAGATGTTTCCGGTGAGCTCGATGCCGATGTTTACCTCGTACTCGGTGTCGTTGTGCACGACCAGCTGGATCGACCCTTTCCGTGACGAAAGCGTCGTATCGGCACCGTCGACCCCGATCTTGTCGAGCTCGCCACGGATCTCCTCCACCGAGCTGGTCGCGTACTCGCGACCGGTCGAGGCGCGGTCCCCCCACCAGACGCTACCGAACGCCTCGAGCACGTTCCGCCGGAGCCGGGTCAGCGCACCCAGCGGCGGGTCGATCGTCGCGAAGGATCCGACCGCCTGCTGGGCGGCCAGGACCTCCTCGAAGTACTCAGGTTCCGGTTGTTTGGGATGGTGCGATGCCTCCGCGACGATCTCCCGGGGAGCGAGATCGCCGGCGGCCGCCAACCCCTCATCGGGAGTCATCATCTCGAGCCACGGCGCCTCGGCGAGTCCGCCGATGAACGTTCGGAAGGTTCCCGGAGTCGGATCCCATCCCGCGGGGACGATGATCTGGATGGTGCGATCCCCGAGGCTCGGCTCCTCCTCGCGGATCATCGAGGTCTCCGCGAACAAGCGCTGCATATCGGAACGCGTCGCGGCCACCCGGGTCATCTCGGTGATGCGTTCCTGGACGCCCTGATCGAGCGCGTAGCCGGTGAGGAACTCCGTTCCCACCGGAACCTCCACAGGACAGGTAGCGGATAACTGGGGGCTTGGACAGCCGGCGAGATCGATGTTCTCGGGCGGCACCAGCGAGTCCGGCTCGAGGAAGGTGTGACCGGGCGAGCTTCCCAACCAGAGCTCCTCGAGGGAGTCGGAATCCAATCGTCCACCCGGCGCGTAGATCCAGTCGCGGTCGAACGGAACGTCCAGAACGCTCTTGTAGATGGCGTCTGCTTCGGCGAGCTGGTTGGCGATCTCATACGGGTACGGAGCGAGAGACGGAAGGTCGGCGAACGAATAGGGCGCGGCCACCGCCTGGACCGAAGGCGACGACAGGACCTCCTTCATCACGTCCAGCATGTCCCGGGCGGCCTGCGCGTTCGGATCGTCTTCCTCGATCCGTTCAACCTCCCCATCCACCTCTTTGAGATAGCCCGTGGCCATGTCGTCGAGCTCCTCGACGAGTCGTGCACCGGGAACGATCGCCAGTCGAAGGTTCGGAGGGATCCGTTGCTTCCCACTTCGCCCGGCGGGTTCTCGTGTGACTGCGCGCTCGAGCTCGGCGCGCAACGTCGCGAACGTCTCGAACAGCCAGCCACCTTCGGCGATGGCGGTCTCGAGTGGATAGGTTCCGTCCTCGGCCGGGGTGAAGACTCCACTGGGAGCGCGCGCGGGGAAGTCGTTAAGCGGAAGGACGAAGGTGGCGTTCATCGCGAGGTTCGGGGGATCGGGAGGGGTCGGGTAATAGAGGAGCTGCGTCGAGACCGAGCCGAGCGGGGTTCCGAACGAATCGACGACGCTGAGCTTCAGGGGGTAGACCCCGTTGTCCGTGGTGGCGGAGAGAACGGGAGACTCGCTCACGGGATCACTGATCGTCTTCACCACCGATTCCCCCGGCTCGAGGGTGTCGCCGTACTCGATCGGGAACGAACCCGGGGCCTCGAAGTCCGTGAGGTCGAACCGGCTGTGCAGCTCGGATCGGGTCCGCACCCGGTAGTAGATCCCAACGACGATGCCGTATCCGTCCAGCGCCTCATCCGTTTCGTTGGTGATCCGCACCTTGAGGTTGAAGTCGTCGCCCGGGTCGTGCCACACCGGCTGCCGCAAGAGCTCGAGGGTCACGGTTCCGCTCGACTGGGCGCCGAACGCGCCGGGGGCCGGGAGCCCAGCGAGGGCCACGAGGGCCGCCAGCACGAGGGCCGTGAGCGAACGGGTAACTCGATCGAGGAAGGTCATCCGCCGCACAGCATAAGGATAAGAAGAAGCCCCTCCGGGTGAGAGGGGCTTCTATGGAGATTTGTTGTTGTGGATGGAGCTACTTAGAGCCGCCCAGGCGCCCGATCTTCTGGTAGAACTCGGACCCGTAGCGCTGCTTGGTGGTTTCGCCACCTTTCTTGCCGCCGATCCGGCCGATGCGACCGAAGTGCTTCTCGCCGTAGCGCTGCTTGGTCGTCTGTCCGCCCTTGCGTCCAGCCTCGGCCCTAGACATCTTCTTGGTGGTGTCGGCCATGATCTTGCCCCTTCCCACTAGTTTGGCGGTTCGTCGAGACGAACCACTGCTGCCAGTCTTCCTTTCGCAACCTTTACAGGCTTATCACTACTACCCACCCAAAACGTCACGAAAACTAGCATCTTCCCCAACCGCCAGGTCCCTCCGCCCCGCCTCAACCCGCCTCGCGTACATGCCGATGAGTCAGGTACATGGCATCCCTAGACCTGCACGACCTCCTCGCTTATGCCGTCGAGCGGAAGGCCTCAGACCTCCACGTGAGGGCCGGAGCCCCGCCGTTCGTCCGTGTGAACGGAAGGCTCGAGAAGACGAAGTTCGCCGCCCTCTCCGAGATGGAGAGCCGGAAGATGTGTTTCGAGGTGATGACCGACGCTCGCATCAAGACCCTCGAGGAGCACGGTGAGGTCGACTTCGCCCACTCCCACAAGAGGCTCGGCCGCTTCCGTATGAACGTATTCATGCAGAAGGGCGTGGTCAGCCTCGCGTGTCGCCGGGTGCTTCCATCGAGCCCTCCGATCGAGGCCCTCGGGCTTCCGCCGGCCGTGAGGACGCTGGCCGAAGAGATGAGAGGGCTGATCCTCGTCACCGGACCTACCTCCTCGGGAAAGACGACGACGACCGGCTCGATGATCGACCACATCAACTCGACCCGTCCCTGCCACATCCTCACGATCGAAGACCCGATCGAGATCCTGCACGAGGACAAGCTCGCGATCGTCAACCAGCGCGAGATCGGCTCCGACACCGCGGATTTCGTCTCCGGCCTTCGCTCCGCCATGCGGCAGGACCCCGACGTCATCTTCATCGGCGAGATCCGGGACATCGAGACCGTGACGGCCGCGATCCAGGCCGCCGAAACCGGTCACCTCGTGATCTCGACCCTTCACACCTCGGATGCGACCGAGACCGTGAACCGCATCATCGACCTCTACGAACCGCACCTCCAGGCACAGGTCCGTAACTCGCTGGCGAGCTCGCTAAAAGGGATCGTGTCGCAGAGACTGCTCCCCAAGAAAGATGGGACGGGGCAGGTCCCCGCGACGGAGATCCTCGTCATGAACGACAGGGTCAGGGATCTGATCGCGGAACCCAAGAAGACCCATCTGCTTCCCGATCTGATCGCCGAGTCCTCGTTCTACGGGATGCGGACATTCGATCAGTCGCTGCTGTCGCTCTTCCGCTCCGGGCTGGTGGGTATCGACGACGCCCTGGGGGCCGCGACCAACCTGCACGACTTCAAACTGTCCCTGAAGCAAGAAGGACTGCAAACCGTCTCATAGTCTTGGGGCCATGGATCCCCAGGTACCTCCTGCGACCCCGAGCATGGCCGAGCTTCTGGCCGAGGGGTCACCCGTCCTCGATCTCGCGCGCTTGTTCAGGAACTCCGGGCACGAGCTCTACCTCGTCGGGGGCCCGGTCAGGGATATGGCGCTCAGGAGGGAACACTCGGACCTGGACTTCGCCACCGATGCTCTACCGGCCGACACCCAGAGGATCATCCGGGCACTTGCCGCGGAGATGTGGACGCAGGGGATCGAGTTCGGAACGATCGGCGCGCTTATCGCCGGCGTCCGGATGGAGATCACGACCTTCCGAACCGAACGCTACGAACCCGACTCGCGCCACCCCGCGGTCGAGTTCGAGTCCGACATCGAGATCGATCTGTCGCGCCGCGACTTCACCGTCAACGCGATGGCGATCCGTCTTCCCGAGCGAACCGCGATCGACCCGTTCGAAGGGATGGAGGACCTGAAGAAACGCATCCTCCGCACCCCGATCGAGCCGGAGCGATCGTTCTCCGACGATCCTCTCCGGATGCTGCGCGCGTTCCGCTTCGCGTCGCAGCTCAAGTTCAAGATCGCCGATGAGGTTCTCGCTGCGATCACGGAGATGAAGGAAGCCTTGTCCACGGTTTCGGCGGAACGGATCAAGGACGAACTCTCCAAGCTGGTGACGGGCCCCGCAGTCGAGCGCGCGCTCACGCTCGCGGACGAGACCGGCATCACCGACATCTTCCTGCCCGAGCTCGGGGCGCTGAAGCTCGAGCAAGATCCGGTGCAACGGCACAAGGATGTCTTCCGGCACACCCTCGCGGTGGTGGAGAGGACCGACCCGGACCTGACGCTCAGGCTGGCCGCTCTCTTGCACGACATCGGAAAGCCGACGACGCGTGAGATCACCGACGACGGCGTGACCTTCTATCACCACGAGGTGGTGGGGGCCAGGTTGGCGCGCGAGCGACTCAAGGCGCTCCGATATCCGAACGATGTCGTCGACGAAGTGTCGGAGTTGATCTACCTCCATCACCGGTTCCACGGGTACGACGACGAGTGGACCGACGCGGCGGTCCGCCGCTACGTGCGCGACGCGGGACCTCTTCTCGGCAAGCTCAACCTGTTGGTGCGCGCCGACTGCACGACGCGTAACCCGGCCAAGGCGCGTCGCCTGCAGGGGGCGATGGACCAGTTCGAGGAACGCATCCGGGTTCTCGCTGAGCGCGAGGAGCTCGGGCGGATCCGTCCCGACCTCGACGGTACGCAGGTGATGGCGTACCTCGGAGCGGGCGAGGGCGCCGTGATCGGCGAGGCGCTCGAGTACCTCCTGGAGGTTCGCCTCGAGGAGGGGCCACTTGACGCCGAGGCGGCCTTCGAGCGGCTCGACCTATGGGCGCAGGACAAGGGCATAGAGCCGGCCGGCAAGAAGGTGCCACCCAAGAAGGTAAAGAAGAGCGCCGAGGATGGGGGCCAGGGATGAACGGTCCGGCCCATCCGGGGACCCCGTACTTCTCGGAGCTGGGCGACCACCTCGGGGCCGCGTACCTCCGCTACTCGTTCACCAAGGGAACGCCCCAGGAGACCCGGTTCCTCCTCGACCTCCTCGCGTTGAAGCCCGGCGACCGGGTGCTCGACGTTGGTTGTGGCCCGGGACGGCACTCGGTTCCGCTGGCCGAGGCGGGGCTGGCGGTCACGGGTGTGGACGTTTCCCAGAGGTTCCTCGACGTTGCGGCCCAGAGCGCGCGCGACGCGGGCGTCCCCGCCGCCTTCTTCCTGGTCGATGCTCGCCAGATGCCGTTCGACGACGAGTTCGACGCGGTCCTCTCCATCTGCCAGGGAGGGTTCGGGCTGATGGGCGAGGACGACTCGCTGGTGCTCAAGCGGATGGCGGAGGCGACGAAGCCCGGGGGCCGCGTGGTGCTCACCGCGTTCAGCTCCTATTTCGAGCTCACGCACCCGCGTCCAGAGGCGAGCTTCGATGCCGGCAAGGGGATCGTGCACGAGCGGACGACGCTCAAGAACGAGCGTGGTGAAGAACGTGAGGCGGACCTGTGGACCGGCGTCTACACCCCGCGGGAGCTGAAGCTCCTGGCTCTCGGCGTTGGTCTACTGCCCGAGGCCGTGTGGTCGGTCGACCCCGGCGACTTCGCGCGCCGTGCCCCCGACACCGAACACGCCGAGTTCATGCTGCTCGCTACCAAGCCCTGATGTTCTGGCGGTCGCCGCGGCGACGACTTCTGAGCGATCGCGGTTCAACACTCTGCGAGATGGACAGACGACGCTCGTCGACCGTTCGATGCGTCTCGTGTCGTAGCCGGTGAGTACGTTGAGATTTCCCTTGGGTGTTCGTGGTGGCCCCTCCACCTTCCCCACAGTATTCCTTGACAGAGTTAAGGAAAGGCAAGAGAATGAGTACCGCATCGGATTGGAAGAAGGTTCGAAAGGAGGCCCAGGAGCAGGGCTGGACCGTTCGAGAGACGAAGAGCGGGTACCAGCTCTTCCCCCCGGACAGGACCCAGAAGCCGATTTCAATACACCGGACTCCCTCGGACCACCGGGCTTTGGAGAACACAATCACCAGGATGCGGCGGGCCGGGTTCCTCTGGGAAGGAAGGTAGCGATGAAGGAATGGAGCGTCGACATCACCAGGGTCGGCGATGGGCCGGCTCTCGATCCCCACGACGAAGAGACTGTCGAGCGGGTCCAGAAGGCGCAGTGGTCGATCGACGAGTACGCCCCGGTTGCGTCGTTCCTCGGTAACGAGATCTCGTTCCAAGTCGCGGTCAAAGGCGAGGATCCCGAGGAGGCAGTAGCCGAAGCCATCGCTGTTACCGACAAAGCTCTTCGGAACGTCGACCTCCCCGAGTGGCCGGTTGTCGAGATCGAAGCCGTCGAGTGGACTCGGTTCGCGGAGCAGCTTAAGGAACCGACCTACCCGGAGCTCGTCGGGATCGCAGAGCTCGCCGAGATGCTCAAGGTGTCGAAGCAGCGCGCCTCGGAACTCGCCCGCGACGAGCGTTTCCCTCGGCCCCAACAGGTGCTCGCCTCCGGGCCGGTGTGGATCGCGTCGAACGTTCGTGACTTCGCGGCGACCTGGGTTCGTAAACCCGGGCGTCCGCGCAAGGTGGTCGAGGCGTAAACAGAAACCTATGAGTACTAGACAGACGTAGGGGCGAAGATGCCGATCCTTTTGGCTTCGAGAGCCACCACGGCAGCCAGGAGCAGCGCCGCGATCCCGCCGACGGTCAACATCGTGCCGATCGTCGAGCTCGCGAAGATCACCACGAAGAGCCCTCCGATCACACTAGCCAGGTTGTAGAGGATGTCGTACAGCGAGAACGCGCGGCCGCGGTAGTCGTCGGGCACCGCCTCCTGAACCTGAGCGTCGACGCCGACCTTGCAGTAGAAGCCGCCGGCACCGCTGAGACCCGCGAGCGCGAGGAGCTCCCAGATGTGGTCCGGTCGTCCGAACAGGAGCAGGCTCGCCGCCACGCTCAGATACCCCAGCAGCATCAGGCCCCCCGTTCCGATCCGCGCTCCGACGCGGCTGGCGGTGACCGCGGCAAGGAGAGCCCCGAGGCCGGCACACCCGAGCGCGAGCCCGGAGAGACCGATCTTGCCGAAGTGGTCGTCCTGGGCGATGAACTCGCGCTTGATCAACAAGATGATCAGCACCGCGATGTAGATGCCGAAGCTGCGCAGCACGAAGATCGCGATCAGGGGAAGGCGGGCCCGGGGGCGACGGGATATCTCGCGCAGCCCGTCGAACAGCGCTCGGGCGAGGTCTTTGATCGCGTCCCAGAGGTTCCGTGGGCGCGCGTGGGGGTGGGCCATGTTCGTTCCGATCTTGAGGGCGGCGATGACCGGGATCACGTAGAGGGCCCCGGCGAGGGTCAGCGTGCCGTTGGCTCCCAGCAGCCCGACGATCGAGAGGCCGATGCCTCCTCCGACGACTGCAGACAGCGTGCCGCCGGCTCCCGACAACGAGTTGCCTTTGATGAGGTGATGCTCGTGGAGGACGACCGGCAGTACGGCTCCCTTGGTCGCGAGGAACAGCCGCCCGAGACCCTGGAGTACGAGGACGCAGACGAACAGTGCCCCGTTGCCGGGGAGGGCGCGCGACCAGAGAAGAACCGTGAGCAGAAGGACGCCGCGGATCACGTTCGTCCACGCGAGCAGCTTGCGCCGGTCCCAGCGGTCGACGAAGACGCCGAGGAAGGGAGCGATGATCGAGTAGGGGATGAGCGTCACCGCGAACAGGGCCAGGATGCGGCCCGGGGTTCCCTGGCTCGAAGGTTCGAGGACGAGGATGTCGGCGAACGCGGCCTGCGCGACGCCGTCGGCTCCCTGCGAAAGGAACTGGGCTACCACGAGCAGCTTGAAATCGCGGTCATAGGTCAGGCGTTTGACGATGACGAGCTCCTAAATGTCTTGGGCCCCGGCTGGTGACCGGGGCCCAATTGAATCGCGTAGTGCGGGTGGTCAGTGACCGAACACCGGCTCCACTGCCAGATCGACGTGGCCGTTCTGCTTGTGGCCGTTGCCGTTGTAGCTTGCATCGATCCGCCGAGCGGTGACGTCGTCGCCCTTGATGAACGCCTCGACGAGGTCGTGAGCCTCGGGGTCGGTGTACTGCACCGGGGGCGACTTCATGAAGTACGCGGAGGGGCCCAGGAGCGGTCCGCCTTCGCCTCGGTCCATCGCCAGCTTGATGCACCGGATCGCATCGATCACGACGCCGGCAGAGTTGGGGGAGTCCCACACCTCGAGCTTGAGCTCCATCGAGATCGGGATGTTGCCGAACTCGCGGCCCTCGATGCGGATGTAGGCCCACTTGCGGTCCTTGAGCCACGGGACGTGGTCCGAGGGGCCGATGTGGATGTCCTCGGGATCGATCCCGGCGGTGATCTGCGACGTGACCGACTGGGTCTTGGAGATCTTCTTGGACTCGAGGCGCTCGCGCTCGAGCATGTTCTTGAAGTCCATGTTCCCGCCGAAGTTGAGCTGGTAGGTGTGGTCGATGACCACGCCGCGCGCTTCGAACAACTTGCTGAGCACGCGGTGGCTGATGGTGGCACCGAGCTGCGACTTGATGTCGTCGCCGATGATCGGCAGGTTGTGCTTGGTGAAGCGCTGCGCCCAGTCTTCGTTGGTGGCGATGAACACAGGCATGCAGTTGACGAACCCGACGCCGGCTTCGAGCGCCTGCTCGGCGTAGAAGCGAGCGGCCTGCTCGGAACCGACCGGCAGGTAGTTGATCAGGACGTCGGTTTTGGTGTCCCTCAGGACCTGGGCGACGTCGACCGGCGGCAGCTCGGACTCGGTGATCATCTCCCGGTAGTACTGGCCGAGGCCGTCGTAGGTGTGGCCGCGCATGACCTTGACGCCGGTCTCGGGCACGTCCGAGAACTTGATCGTGTTGTTGGGCTCGGTCCAGATCGCCTCGGCGAGGTCGAGTCCAACCTTGTTGGCATCGACGTCGAAGGCGGCGACGAACTCGACATCGGAGACGTGGTAGCCGCCGAGCTCGATGTGCATGAGACCGGGAACGGCCTCGTCGGTGCGGGCCTTGGCGTAGTACTCGACCCCCTGGACCAGCGATGAAGCGCAGTTTCCGACGCCGATGATGGCGACTCGGACCTTGGACATACCTAGACTCCCCTTCCCTCTAACGGTGTGTTCGGCGCGGGCGGGGCGACGTCGTCCCGCTCTTTGGTGATCAATTCGTCGATCCATGCGATGTCGCTCTCGGTCGAGAGCAGGTCGTGGTTCTGCAGCGAGAGGGCGTAAGAGTCGATGCGCTCCCGGTACTCCCTCAGGTTGGCCTTGAGCTGCGCCATCTTGTCCTGGAGGTAGGCGCGCCTGCGCTCGAGCAGCGCGAGCCTGGTCTCGGGGTGCATGTAGCGGAAGAAGGCAAGCTTGAGCGTGAAGTGCTCGGCGTCCACCGCGCCCGCTTCTTCGAGCATCTCGGCGAACACCTGCTCGCCCTGCTCGGTGATGCGGTACACGGTCTTCCTGCGCCCCGGTGTGGCCGCCTTGGCGACGGCCTTGGAGCCCCGCTTGCGAGGGGCCTTGGGTTCGTCGGCGAGCTTCTCAACCGCGCCGGCCTTGGCCATCCTCCGCAGCGTGGGATAGAGCGATCCCCACGAGACCTGCCAGAAGGGGCCGAGCATGGCGCCCAGCTGCTTCCGGAGCTCGTAGCCGTGCATGGCCCTCTCCTTGAGCAGCCCCAGCACGGGAAGCTCGAGAGTCCCTGGTTGCTTCATCCGGTACCTTCCTGAAGTTGTTGCACTTCGATATATCGCTGTTTCCTATCCACACGATATATCATACCGATATATCACGCGCCACCAACCCGACCACAAACGACCTTTAAGGCACCTAGAGCGCGGCGGGCCGCGGGGAAGTCGCCTTAAAGGTGCGTAGGGGGTGTCTGGGTCGGACATCTGGAAGGATGCAGCTATGGCCATCGACGTATGGATGCAGCATCCGACCCCGGGCTTCATCGGCCACGAGATGTTCGAGCCATTGCGCCGCTGGCTCGGGATGGAGGAGGTGCCCCAGGAGATCCCTCTCGAGATGACCATCGCGGCGATGGACGCAGGAGGCGTCGATCTCGGGATCATCTCGGCCTGGCACGGCCCGGACGGTCCGATGATCTCGAACGACGAGGTCGCGGCCTTCGTGGCCCGGGCTCCCGATCGCTTCGTAGGAGCCGCCTCAGTGGACCTCGGCGATCCCGTCGCGGCGACCAGGGAGTTGCGCAGGTGCGCCCTGGACCTCGGCTTCAAGGCTCTGCGTATGATCCCGTGGTTGTGGGGATTGCCCCCCAACGACCGGCGCTACTACCCCCTGTACGTAGCCTGCGTCGAGCTGGGGATCCCGTTCTGCACCCAGGTGGGGCATACCGGTCCGCTCCGCACGTCCGAGACCGGACGCCCGATCCCCTACCTGGACGACGTCGCCCTTGATTTCCCAGACCTCGTGATCGTTGCCGGGCACATCGGATACCCGTGGACGGAGGAGATGATCACCCTCGCCCGGAAATATCCGAACGTTTACATCGATACCTCTGCCTACTCGTCCAACCGCTACCCGGCCGAGCTGGTCGAGTTCATGAAGGGCCGAGGACGGGGCAAGGTGATGTTCGGCACCAACTATCCGATGATGACCGCCGAGCGAGCCCTCGCCGATCTCGACGAGCTTGGTCTCGACCCCGAGGCCGCGGGCCTGTTCCTCGACGGCAACGCGCGGCGGGTCTTTAAACTCGCCTAGCTTGGCCTTCCGGCCGGGTCACCTAAGAAGCGGGCGAAAGCAATTACCATCCGCGGGTGGGACTTTCAGGAAGATCGTTCGATCCGACAGGGTCACCGCCGAGCCCGAAGGGGCCGGTGGTGGACTACAGCCTCGCCCGACGCTCGGCGATCGCCTCGGTGCGCCGGGGGATGCTCGACACCAACGACGTCTGCGACGCGCACCCCGAGCTGCTGCGGGCGGCCAAGAACATCGGCGAGGAGCTCGACATCCCCTGTCCGATCTGTTCGCACGAGGCCCTGCGCGGCGTGCGCTACGTCTACGGCTCGGAGCTCAAGCGCAACAGCGGCCGGGTGGTCTATCCCCGGGAGTGGCTCGTGGAGCTGGCCGAGGCCCACGATCAGTTCACCTGCTACGAGGTCGAGGTCTGCCTCGATTGCGCCTGGAACCACCTCGTGAGGGCCTATCAGGCGGGTCGCCGGTTCGGGAAGCCCCGGGAGCCCAAGGAGCCCAAGGAGCCCCGGAAGCCCAGGGAGCGGAAAGAACTCAAGGAGCGCCGGCGCCGCGGGTGAGACCAGTTTGTTCTGGCGGTTCCGCCCCGACGAACCGTTCTGGTTCGCAATATCCCGCGAGGGGGCAATGTCAAAGTTATGACCGGCCACGAATCTAGACTCGGACGGTGACCAGCAAAAGCGCGGCGTCCTCCGAGCCGGGTTGGTGGGCTCGGAGAGGCGCCAAGAAGACCCGGAAGGACGGGCGCTCCCGCGTGCAGCGGTTCCTCCTGCGGTGGGGCTGGGTACTCGCGCTCGGGGGGATCCTGACCGGGGTCGCGATCCTCCTTCTGACCTATGCGTTCGCGTCGATCCCGCTTCCTCAGGACATCAAGCTCGCCTCGGCGGCCAAGGTCTTCGATCGCAACGGCGAGACGATCGGGATCTTCTCCGGTGAGGAGCGTCGCTTCATCATCGACGCGAAGCCGCTGATCGACGGGCGCAAGAGCTTCGTGGGAGACGCCGTGATCGCGTCCGAAGACAAGGATTACTACGAGCATGGAGGTGTCTCGATCCGGGGGATCGTCCGGGCCGCGTGGGCGAACTTCACCGGCGGTGAGGTCCAGCAGGGTGGATCGACCATCACCCAGCAGTACGTGAAGCAGGCGGTCCTTCAGGACACCGAACGCACGATCACGAGGAAGCTGAAGGAAGCAGTGTTAGCGATCAAGTTGGAGCGCAGGTTCTCCAAGAAGGAGATCCTCGGCTTCTACCTCAACACGATCTATCTGGGCCGCGGCGCGTACGGCTTCGAGGCCGCGGCGCAGACGTACTTCGACAAGAAGGCGGTCGAGCTCAACATCGGGCAGGCTGCGTTCCTCGCCGGCGTCATCCCGTCGCCCGAGTCGTACCAGCCCGATGGGCACATGAAGCTGGCCAAGGAGCGGCGTGACCGCACGCTGGGCCTGATGGTCGAGCAGGGCTACATCACCCAGGAGCAAGCCGATAAGTACCTCGGCAAGAAGATCGAACTTGCCCCGAACCAGGATGAGTCGCTCACGGATTCGAAGGCCGCGTTCTTCATGGAGTGGGTGCGCAAGGATTTCCTCGAACCGTATTTCGGAGACCAGCTGTATACCGGTGGACTCCAGATCCATACGACGCTCGACCTGAAGATGCAGCAGTACGCGGAGGAGGCGGTTTCCAGCCAGCTCACGCTCAAGACCGAGCCCGAGGCATCGCTCGTGTCGATGACCCCGCACGGCGAGGTGCGGGCGTTCGTCGGGGGCCGGTCTTACACGAGCATCAAGAAAGCGCGCGGGTTCAACTACGCAGCCGACTATCCAGGACACGAAGCGGGTTCGACCCTTAAGTCGTGGACCTTGCTGACCGCGATCGAAGACGGTGTTTCGCTCCAGTCGCGTTTCTCGGGCAGCAGCCCGGTGACGATCACGAACCCGGCATGCGCCGGTCCCGACGGTCAGTGGGTGACCGGCAACTACGGCAACAGCCAGTTCGGCACGCTCGACCTGATCGGGGCCACGACGAGCTCGGTGAACGTGATCTTCGCCCAGCTCATCGCCGAGATCGGTCCCGAGAAGGTCGCTCGGATGCTCGAGAAGTTCGGGTTCGCCCCGAAGTTCGGCGCCGACGAGATCGCCCCGAACTGCTCGCTGGCGGTCGGCTCCTTCGACGCCACCCCGGTCGAGATGGCGCGCGGGTATGCGGGCTTCGCGGCCGGGGGGCGCCTGCCCGACGTGGTCCCGGTCGCGTACGTGACTGACGAGGATGGCAACTGCCTCGTGTCGTGGATCCCGCAGGATTTCGAATGCGACGAGGAGGTCAACACCCAGGGCGAGCAGGTTGTCGAACAGAACTCCGTCTACGTGCTCGACACTGCCCTGCAGAACGTGGTCAATGCCGGAACCGCGACGGCAGCAGCACTGCCCGGCCGGGAGGTAGCCGGCAAGACGGGTACCGCTCAGTTCGGCGTGGCGGCGTGGTTCTCGGGCTATACGCCTCAGCTCGCGACCGTGGTGTGGATGGGCTATCCGGTCGAGGAGGGGCCGAACGGCGAGCTGATAAGACCGCGTATGACCTACTGCTCGGATGCGTTCCTCTGCCGTCCGGTGCAGGGACGCGATGTCACCGGTGGTTCCTTCCCGGCGACGATCTGGAACCTCTACATGTCGAGGGCGGTCGAAGGCATGCCGGTAAAGATGTTCCCGGACCCGACCGACTTCCCCGACGAGATCCTCAACCCCACGCCGACCGCGGCACCGACCCCGACGGCAACCAAGACGCCTAAGCCCAAGCCGACCGAAGAGCCCGAGCCAACCCCGACCCCGACCCCGACGCCGGAACCGACTCCGACCCCGACCCCGGAACCGACTCCGACCCCGACCGCCACGATCCCGGTAGTGGCACGTGACGACGAACGGGTGCCCGACGAGGATCCGTCAGGCGACAAGAAACCGACCGGGGAGGATCCATAGGGGTTTGGCCTCGGGTACGGAAACCCGGAGGTTCTCGGCTGCAGCGATAGTGGTTGCGGTCTGTGCCGCGTTCCTTCTCGGGGGATGGTTCCTCAAGGCGCAGTGCCTCGATCCGTGGGCCGGATCGCACCAGTACGAGTCGCTCTGCTACAACGACATCCAGGCCCTCTATCAAGCTCGCGGCGTCGATCAGCGGGTGTTCCCTTACGTCCACGGGAGCTTCGATGCGTCCACGAACGAGCTGCGCGACGGGGCTATCGAGTACCCCGTCCTCACGGGCCTGTTCATGTACGCGGCCGGCACCGGCGTGGACAACGCGAACGGCTATCTGATCGCCACCGCCATGCTCCTGTTCCCGTTCGGGTTGCTCGTGGCGTTCCTGCTCGGGCGGCTTGAGGGATGGCGCGCCCTGATGTGGGCCGCGTCTCCGGCGCTGGTGCTGTACTCGTTCCACAACTGGGACCTGCTCGTGGTCGCTGCGGCGGCCGCCGGCTTCTACGCCTATCGCCGTGGCCACCCGGTAGCCGCTGCCGCCCTTTTTGCTCTCGGCGCCGCGTTCAAGATGTATCCGGCGTTCTTCGTCCTCCCGCTGATCGCCGCAGCGCTGGCGCGGCGGAACGCGAAGGAGGCGGCGTCGGTGGCGGGAACCGCGGCCGGGGTGTTCGCGCTGGTGAACCTGCCGTTCGCGATCGTCAACTTCGAGGGTTGGTGGGCCACCTACGGCTTCCACCGCGTTCGAGGGCCGAACTTCGACAACATCTGGAACGAACTCCCGAAGATGACGCCGGAGGAACTGAACCTCATCACCGGCATCCTGACGCTCGTGGCGTTCGGGATCGCATTGTGGGTGGGGTGGAACCGAGCCCGAAAGGAGGGCCTCTACCCAGTGGTGGCGGTGAGTGCCGCGCTGCTCGCCGCGTTCATGCTGTTCTCCAAGGTCCACTCCCCGCAATACACGCTCTGGCTGTTGCCGTTCTTCGTGCTGGTGAGGGTCAACGTCTTGTGGTGGATCGCCTATGCGGCCGCCGACCTCCTCGTCTACGTCGGGGTCTTCCGGTTCTTCTTCGACTACTTCGAGAACCCCGGCGCAACCGGTGCCGAAACCGCGATGGAGGTCGGCGTGTGGGTCCGTGCCGCCCTCCTGGCGGGGTTGTTCGTCGCCTTCCTGAGGGCCCGAGAGGGGGCGGGCGGGGAACGAACGGGCGCGCTCACGTCGCACCCCCTCCCTAGGGTGGAACCCGTCGGAGTAGCAGCGGAGTCCTAGCCCCCAGGACCGAGGCAGAGGAAGGGAGGTGTTAGTATTTGCGTCCCGTGGCGAGTTAGGTCACGGCGTTTCCCCTGCTCGTCTGCGGTCCTCATCGCGGGCGGGTCTCGGAGCCGAGATTCGGCTCGAGTCCGGAGGAGGAGGTAGCCGATGAGGGACTACGAAGCGATGGTTATCGTGGATGCAGAGCTCGAAGAGGGCGACATCCAGAAGGCCGTCGATCGCTTTTCGGGCGTTATCACCGACGCCGGGGGCAAGGTAACGAAGTTAGACCGGTGGGGCGTACGCCGATTCGCGTACGAGATCAACCACAAGAAAGAGGGCTACTACTTCGTTGCGCAGTTCTCTTCTGCGGAAGACACGGTCGCGCAACTCGATCGTCTCTTCCACATCTCCGACGAGTTCATCCGCGGCAAGGTCACGCACCCAGTCGCCGCGACCAAGTGAACCTTCTAAAGGAGATAGATCATGTCATCGGATAACACCATCACACTGGTAGGCAACATCACCGACGACCCGGAGCTTCGTTTCACCCCGTCCGGCGCCGCGGTTGCGAACTTCACCGTCGCGGTGAACCGCCGCATCAACAAGGACGGACAGTGGGAGGACAAGCTCGACGGGTTCTTCCGTTGCAACTGTTGGCGGGACATGGCCGAGAACGTCGCCGAATCCCTGCAGAAAGGGTCGCGGGTCATGGTCGTCGGCCGGCTCCAGCAGCGTCAGTGGGAGGACAAGGACGGCAACAAGCGCTCGTCCTTCGAGATCCAGGTAGACGAGGTTGGTCCGTCGCTCCGTTGGGCAACTGCGAGCGTTCAGAAGTCATCGCGCTCGAGCGGCGGGGGTACAGGCGGCGGAGGCGGAGGCGGCGATTGGGGCGGTCAAGCCCCGGCCGGTGGTGGTCAGGCTCCCGCCGGAGGCTCGGCGCCGCCAGCGGACGAGGGAGGTTTCTAGATGGCGAGAGACAGAGATAGAGATAGAGACAGGCGTGACAAGAAGGGCGCAGACAAGGACAAGAAGGGCTTCAAGAAGGGCAAGAAGAAGTATTGCCAGTTCTGCGCCGACAAGAGAACGCTCATCGACTACAAGGACGTCGGGATGCTGCGCAAGTTCGTCAGCGACCGGGGCAAGATCCGCGCCCGCCGCGTGACCGGGAACTGCACGCAGCATCAGCGCCGCATAGCGACCGCGGTCAAGAATGCGCGTGAGATGGCCTTGCTTCCCTACTCCTCGACGGGACGGTAGGGATATGAAGATCATCCTTGCCGACGACATCGCGACCCTGGGGTTCAAGGGCGATGTCGTGACCGTGGCCGACGGCTACGCGCGCAACTTCCTGATCCCCAAGGGCATGGCCCTGACCGCGACCAAGGGCGCCCTCAAGCAGGCCGAGCTCATGCAGAAGGCCCGCGGGGAGCGGATGGAGAAGGAGAAGTCCGAGGCCGCCTCCAAGGTGGCCGTGCTCGCCGCGCATCCCGTTTACATCTCGGCCCGGTCCGGTGAAGAGGGTCGACTGTTCGGCTCCGTCACCAAGGCCGATGTAGCCCGGGGCATCGAGGACCAACTCGGTGAGGTCGTGGATCGTCAGAACATCGTGCTCGATGAGCCGATCCGGAGCCTCGGGTCGCACTCGGTCGAGGTCAGGCTCCACGAGCAGGTGAACGCGCTGGTGACCGTAGAGGTCATCGAGCACGACGAAGAGTAGGGATTCCCACAGGATCCATGGCCAAGTCCACAGGCTGGCCGTCTTGTGTTCCACAGGCGGTGACACATACCTTTGAAGCGGCTCGGTTCGCCGGGCCGCTTGCTTGTTCGCCACTTCCCCGGCGGATATCCGTCGCACCCTGTGGCTAGGGTGCGAACATGTGTTCTCTACAGTGACAGCCTCGGGCCAGGGGCCCTAGACAGGGGGAGAAGTGGCGCAGCGGGCACCGCTCGAGGCCGTGCGGCCGAACCGGATACCGCCCCACAACATCGACGCCGAGCAATCGGTCCTCGGGGCGATGCTCGAGTCCCGCGACGCGATCCTGAATGTTGTCGAGATCCTCGGGGCGAGGGACTTCTATAAGCCGGCTCACGGGATGATCTTCGAGACGATCGTCGAGGTCATCTCCAAAGGTGAGCCCGCCGACCCCGTCACCGTCGCCGACGAGCTCGCTCGCAAGGGCGCCCTCGAGCAGATCGGGGGCAAGCCCTACATCCTCGGCCTCCTCGAGGCCTATCCGACGGCGTCATCGGCATCCCGCTACGCTCACATCGTCGAGGAGCACGCGCTCCTCAGGCGCTTGATCGAGGCCGGCAACAGGGTCCAGGAGATCGGCTTCGAGATGCCCGAGAACGTCGACGAAGCGGTCGACGAGGCCGAGAGCGTCATCTACCAGGTCGCCGACCGTCGCCTCCGAGATGACATGCAGCCGATCCGTCCCCTCCTGACCAAGACGATGGAGGACCTCGAGGCGCTTGCCGAACTGGGCGAAGACGTCACCGGCCTAGCGTCGGGGTTCGGCGACCTCGATCACTTCACCCTGGGCTTTCAGCCGTCGACGCTGGTGATCATCGCGGCGAGGCCGGCCATGGGAAAGTCGAGTCTGTTGAATGATTTCGCGTTGCACGCGGCGCTGAAGAAGAATCAGCCGGTCGTATTGTTCTCGCTCGAGATGGGCCGCCAGGAGTTGACGCAACGCTTCCTCGCGTCCGAGGCCAAGATCGACTCCCAGAAGATCCGCCGGGGAGCGCTCCAGGAACAGGACTGGCAGAGGTTGTCGTCCGCTGTCGGCCGACTTGCCGAGGCTCCGATATTCATCGACGACTCTCCGAACATCACTCTGATGGAGATGCGCGCCAAGTGCCGGCGACTGAAGGCGAAGAGCGGCCTCGGCATGGTGATCGTCGACTACCTCCAGCTGATGCAGGGCCCCGCGCAAGACCGAGAACCGCCAGCAAGAGGTTTCTGAGATCTCGCGCGCCCTGAAGATCATGGCTCGCGAACTCGAGGTCCCGGTGCTGTGTGCATCGCAGCTCAACCGAGGCGTCGAGTTCCGGTCCGACAAACGCCCGATGCTGGGAGACCTGCGCGAATCTGGCGCATTGGAACAGGACGCCGACCTGGTGATGTTCATCTACCGGGACGAGGTCTATAACCCCGACTCGGATGCGAAGGGCGAAGCGGAGTTGATCATCTCCAAGCACAGGAACGGCCCCACCGGGATCGTGCGGCTGGCGTTCATGAACCAGTACACGAAGTTCGCCTCGATCGCCCGAACCCACAGCTGACGGTGACCGGCGGCGCCGCGCCGGTACCTGTCCGGCGGGTTCGGGCGGTGCACCGTCGACTCGTCAACCAACAGGGCCGCTTCGTTCCGAAGCCGCAACGGGGTCCGCTCGACCAGCTGATCATGACCGTGCTGTCGCAGCACACCTCGGACGTCAATACCGAGCGCGCGTTCGCGGCGCTGAAGGCGAGGTTCCCGGATTGGGATCAGGTGATGGACACGTCCACCCTCGAGGTTGCGGATGCGATCCGAAGCGGGGGCCTGGCGGATCAGAAAGCCCCCCGTATCAAGAGGATCCTCGAGGAGATCGTGACCCGCGAGGGACGCCCCGACCTCAGCCGCCTCATGTCGATGCCGGACCATGAGGTCGAGGCCTACCTGACGTCGCTTCCCGGCGTCGGCCCCAAGACCGCCGCGTGCGTCCTCGTCTTCTCGATGGGTCGCCATGCGTTCCCGATCGACGTCCACGTGCACCGGATCGCGCTCCGCCTCGGCTGGATCTCGCCGAAGACGACCGCCGAGGTGGCTCATAAGGAGCTGACCCCGCGGGTGCCACCCGAGCTTCGCTACGAGCTGCACATGAAGCTGATCCGCCACGGCCGCGAGGTCTGCGTAGCGCGCATGCCGCGCTGCACGGACTGTGTGCTGTTCGATCTCTGCGCCGCGGGCCCGGCGTTGCTGGCGAACGGCGACGCGCGCTAAGGGTCGATACCGGGCAGCGTCTCGATGGCGAAGCGGATCGAATGGTCCTCGAAGCTCGCGTTGAGAACCTTGTCGTCGAGGAACCTGGCCGCCTTCTCCTCCAAGAAGATCTTGCTGCCGTCGGCCTCGATGAGCTGATCGTCCGTCTCCGGTTCGGCGACGACGGTGAGCCGGATGGTGGCCTCGGAG